>NZ_CAXBOV010000003.1:0-174864 GCF_963977355.1 uncultured Halopseudomonas sp.
ATCAAAAGCTCTTAGCTGTTTTATAACCGTCCGTGGAAACGGGGTAGAACCCGGGGAGTTCCATGGCCAGCCTGGGACAGAGGTGTCTTAGCTGTCTTTTTCAACAGGACATGAACCTACATCCAAGCTAGAATCGTTGTTCAGCAATGTGGTGGCTCGGCTATCCAGCAGCGAACCGGCCTGAAAATAGCCCATGACAGTACTGACGCTGCGGTGCTCGGTCATTGCCATGACATCCCCTAGCGGTACACCCTGACGCCCGGCTTCGGTAACAAAGCCCGAGCGCAAGCTATGCGCAGCGAAATCGCCGTCGAGCCCCGCGAGTTGCGCCCGACGCTGGACGATGCGTGCGACCTGGTCTGCAGACAAGCCCGCGATACCGACCTTGCCGCCCCTGTATACCCGACGAAACAGCGGCCCTTCTTCCGCAGGGGCTAACTCTAGCCAGGCTGACAGCGCGTGCGCCGCGGCGCCGCGCAGCGGCTTTTCCCGTCGTGTACCGCCGAGATCGGTTTTGGTTGCCCCTAGCGCATACAACCAGGTATCGGCATCGAGCCGGCGCAAGTCAGTGACCTGCAGCCCGACCACTTCTGAACGCCGCCGGCCGCCGCCGCTCCAGGCTAGCAGGAGGAGGGCGCGGTCGCGCTGGCCGCGGATACCGTCGGTACAGGTGGCCAGCAGCGCCTGCAACGGCTCAAGCAACAGCGCGGTCTTTTGCCGTACCACCACACCGTGACGCGACTGGGCTTTCCGCGCCTCGCGGACGAGAGCTTTGAGCGCCGGCGCCTCGCACGGGTTGTCCCAGTTATGAATACGATGCCATTTGGCGAGCACCGCTAACCGATGGCAAATGGTGTTATAGCTCAGTGGGCCCGGTCTGGCTTTGATCTTGGCCGCCACCAGCGACGCGTCGATTGTTGGCGGCAGCATCTGCGCCCAGCCGCCTTCGGCTAGGGGCCGGGCCAGATGGTCCAGCACAAACTGGACTGCCACCGCCGCCGGCACTGGGGCATGACTCAGCGTTTGGCCGTAACGTGCTTGAAACCAGGCTGACCAGTAGGAGAGGGCGCCGCGGTAACTGCGCGCGGTATTGGGCGCGGTGCCTGCGGCAATAAACGCAGCCACCGCGTCCTGAGCACTCTGGGCCAATGCCTGCGGGTCTAACCGCGGTTCAGGCACCAGTGCCAATTGTTCTGTAATATTTAATACGTGCAACGTATTATAATCTCTATATAAAGGAAATAACGTCGGATAACATTTGATTATCATACCTAATTTAGAGAGAGGGCACAGTTATGGCAATTGGCGTACCTGAAACAGATGTTTTTGCCGCCGCTGATGCGGTATTGGCACGCGGCGAACGACCGACGGTAGAGCGCGTGCGCTTGGAGCTCGGTCGCGGCTCCCCAGCGCGGATCGGCGGGCTGCTCGATCAATGGTGGGCGCGACTGGCGGAGCGCTTGACCGGGCATACTCGGCTGCCTGAGCTACCGGCAGAAATATCGCAGGCTTTTCTGACCGTCTGGGAACAGGCGATTCAATTGGCCCGTGACGATGCTGAACGAACACTAGCTGCGCAGTGGAAGGTTCTGAACTCCGAGCGGGAACAGCTCGCGGCTGCTGAGGCCCGAGCCCTTCAGGATGCTATCCAGTCTCGACAGCAAGTAGCAGAGGCGTTGGCCGGTTTACAGGCTGCAGAGACGCGACTAGCAGATTTGGAATTGCTGTTAGTCCAGCGCCTTAACCAGATCGACGATCTGCGCCAACAGCGAGACGAGCTGGTTTATTTAAGGGATGAGGCTCAGCTGCGCACTCAGGTACTGGAGCAGCAATTACAGGATCAGGCGGTCAAGGCCGAAAAGGACCGCATTGGTTATGAAAATTACATCCGCGGAGTCGAGGATCGAGCCCATTGTGAGATTGATCGCGCCCGTGAAGAGGCTAAGAATACTGCCGTGCAACTAAAAGCAGCTAGTCGTCAGCTAGCCGACCTGCAAACACGTCTGGAGGCTGCACACACTGTACAAAACGGTGCGCAGCAAAAGGCCGCCGCAGAGCAAGCGCGTGCTGACACCTTAGCCCAGCAATTGGGCCAGTTTCTTGCGGTGCCCCCGATGAAGACCAAGGGGCGGAGGCGAGCCTCAGCGACTGCTAAACGAAGACCTTGAACGAGTTGAGCAGGGGAAATAGTGCGGTGAAAGCGCCGCATAAGGCGGCCTAGTTTAAGCGGGCGGGCTTTATCTTAACGCATCACACGCTGGATGATTTTAGGGTAAAATGAGCCTATTAATCAGTGGCTTGAACAAGATATTTTTATGCGAGAAGCGCTTGTAATTAACAGCTTCTGATAGAGGCGAGGCACTTTGGCGACACCCAGAGCAGGTAATCCGAGTCCTGCGGTCAATACAATATCTATTTACATCCATAATATTTTTCGTAAGTGTACGAAACACTCGCATTTCGTAAATCTCGCTGGAGGTCCTGAGGCGAGAACGCTTTGCTGCCTGCCAAAGCGCCCGTATCTCTAATTGAATTTAAGCAAGCTGACAGTAAAGCAGCGCATTCTGAGGAAGGTTCCCCCGCCTTACACATGTCTTGGTAAGCTTGCCTGAAAATCGGCTTCACAATGCCTCTTATCTGGCGATTCGTCAGCCCTGGGCGACCGCGAATTGTCTGAAGAAGAGGTGATGTCTCACCAGGTAATGGGAGCGGAGACAGTCCTCTCGATTTTCGGTAGCGTTTCAAATATGGAAGAAAATCTGGATTCACGAGAATTCGTGCGGTAGGTCTACGGGGGTGCTCTAGCTCAAGCCGCCATTCATCGTTACGCAGAACAAACTCACCCATAGTGTGGAGTGCACCCTCATCTGATGATAAATCAGTTGCCTTTAAGTACATAAAATATATAGCTGTAAGGATGAATAATGCTCTTTCGCCGGCAAGATCTTTGATTGCCAGTTTTTCCGCGGCACCAACCACATAATTCCACTGGTTTGATGTCAGGCTCCTAGCTACTAAACGGTAGGATCTTTGTATTCTTATGCCCTTCGACCTCACAGAGACAACAGGATTAACATTCCCCACACCTTTTGTATACAAAAAGCAATAAAACGAACTGCATATATTCAATAAAGTTCTCAACCCTCCGGCGGAAGGCTTATAAGAGGCGGCATCGAGACTCCCTGTTATCTCATCGCTCGGCCAATAAGCTCTTGCATAAAAAGGACGCCAGTAATCATTGAAGACCCAGGCTTCTTCCTTCTTTAGAAAACGACGTCGCACTGCATCACCAATCCAATCCGGAGGCGGGCTCAGATTGAAGGACAGAAAATCTTCGAAATCATCACGATCCAGATCAAAAATCGATTTGCCGCAGGAAATCCAGCTCCATAGCAGCAATCGCTCGACCAATCCTCTGTAACTAGCATATGTTCCTGGCGAAAGAGTATGTTGTGCTAAAAAGAATCGAGCCCATTCGAAATCGCGCTTAGCATTCAGACCAAGCGGAAATTCATTCAGGTATTGACATACCGAAGGTTGAAGTAAAAAGTAATCTTCCTGCTGTAGGACCATCGAACTTGCTTCGGCAAAGAGAGGGCGCGGTACGATGGTTTTCATAACCCTTTGCTCCAACATGGCAAATACTGCTCGGAAATTTTTAAGCTGAGCTAAAATGTAGTATGCGAAGCAAAGGTTTGCAAAATCTCAGTGCATTATCTTTTTTATCGCTTTTTATGCGCCATTTGGGTTGTGTATTTTCGCCAATTTAATGCGTCACCGATACGTTTTGATTGATGAGAGCAATTATTGAAATGGTTAAGGCTCTGTTTATGAACATTTCTTTTCACTGCGTTTTTTCCTCATCTTTAATAAGCTGTCACATGGAATCTTCAGTGCCAATATGGTTATATCCTATTTAACATAATATAGATTATACGTAGTGCTTTGCGTCAAGTAACGTTGCGGATGTCCGCACCAGATTACTGAATGCATATGATGCCCATACAAATAAAAAAGCCAAGACACACCGTTAGTGTGCCTTGGCCTTTCAATTGGTTCAGCCGGTGCAAGATGCCCGGCTGATTATTACGAAAGCCTAGGCCTTGTACTGATCGTTTTGCAGTTCAAAACGGTCCGACATCATGACCTTATGCCAGGCACTGACAAAGGTTTTGACGAAACGGTCTTGACCGCCAGGCCCCGCACCGAAGACTTCAGTTGCCGCGCGCAGTTGAAGATTGGAACCGAAAACCAGATCGCAACGGGTAGCCGTCCACTTTCGTTCACCCGTCTTGGAGTCCTTGCCCTCAAATGTTTGAGCCGCTTCATCAAGAGGTGACCATTCCGTGTAAACGTCCAGCAGATTGACAAAGAAGTCATTGCTGAGTGCGCCCGGACGACTTGTCAGAACACCGTGCCTGGACCCGTCATAATTTGTGCCCAGCACGCGCAGGCCGCCGATAAGCGCCGTCAGTTCAGGCGAGCTGAGATCCAACAAGTGGGCCCTGTCGATCAGCATGCGTTCAGGTTGAACATCATAATCGCCCTTCACATAATTGCGGAATCCGTCTGCATAGGGTTCGAGGAAGGAGATGTTGTGCGCGTCTGTCTGTTCCTGTGTCGCGTCCATACGTCCGGGCACAAAAGGCATATCAACATCAACTCCCGCATCGCTGGCCGCTTTTTCAACCGCGGCGCAGCCCGCCAGGACAATCAGGTCAGCCATGGAAACTTTTACATTACCGGATTGCTTGCCGTTGAAATCGCTTTGAATAGACTCGAGCGAAGTCAGCACCTTTTTCAATTCACTCGGACGGTTGACCTCCCAATTGACCATCGGCTCCAGACGAATTCTGGCGCCGTTGGCCCCGCCCCGCAGATCCGTCTTGCGATAGGTCGAGGCCGAGCCCCACGCTGCGCTGACAAGGGCCGAGACTTCATGACCAGAACCCAAAATATCTGCCTTCAAAGCTTTAATATCCGCGTCGCCAATCACTTCGTGATCAAGCGCCGGAACGGGATCCTGCCAAGTGAACTCTTCCTCTGGGACGTCCTTACCCAGCAACCTGTTTTTCGGACCCATATCGCGGTGGATCAACTTGTACCATGCTTTAGCGAAGGCATCGTCCAGCGCCGCGGGGTCGGCCATGAATTCTTCACAAACCGCGCGGTAGGCGTCATCGACGCGCAGGGCGATGTCACTGGTCATCATCATTGGAGGGTGACGTAATCCTTCGATGTGGGCATCCGGCACCATTTTATGAGTGGAAGGATCTTTAGGATGCCAGGCTTTCCCGCCTGCAACTGATTCATACTGCTCCCACTCATTATTAAACAGGGTTTGAAGATATTCATGATCCCAGCGGGTCGGGTTTGATGTCCAGGCGCCCTCGATCCCGTTGGTTGTTGTGTATTCGGCCTTGCCTGTACCGTTGCTGTTCAACCAGCCTAAGGCTTGATTTTCGATAGGCGCCCCACTCGGCTCCGGACCTAGATGTTCTTTGGGGGAGCCGCCATGACTCTTGCCGAAAGCGTGGCCCCCGATGATCAGCGCGGCGGTTTCGCGGTCATCCATGCCCATACGGCCAAAGGTGACACGAATTTCCTGCGCCGAGGCCGCGGGGTCCATATTACCGAAGGGACCTTCGGGATGGACATAGATCAGGGATTGGCGGGACGCCGCCAATGGATTTTCCAGGTCATACTCTTCTGTGCCGGGTTCCCCTACCCAACGCTTGTCCTGTGTCGCCATGACGGTTTCGGGACCCCAATAGGTCGCGTCATCCGCTTCAAATGCATCAATGCGGCCAAAGCCGAATCCCAGGGTTTTAAAGCCCATCTGTTCCAGGGCTAGATTTCCGGTCAGGATAATGAGATCGGCCCAAGATAGATTCTCACCATATTTAAGTTTGATCGGCTGGAGCAGGCGAATGGACTTATCGATATTGCCATTGTCTTCCCATGAATAGAGAGGGGCAAAGCGTTGCAGACCCTTCGCCGCACCGCCGCGACCGTCAAATACTCGATAGGATCCGGCGGAGTGCCACGCCATGCGGATCATCTGTGGTCCGTAATTACCATAATCTGCTGGCCAGAAATCCTGGGATGTTGTCAAAAACTCCATAATATCGGCTTTGACGGCGTCGACATCGAGCTTTGCAACGGCCGCAGGGTAATCAAAATCTTCGCCGAGCGGATTTGCCATCGGCGATTGGTTGTGAAGTAATTCAATCGGAAGTCGTCCCGGCCACCAGTCGGCATTCATGGGCGGTGTTCCAATCGCCCCGCCAATACGGTCACTTTCAATGGCCTTATATCCACCGGCAATTGGGCATTTCGATTGTTTTGTCATAGCGTTCTCACTTTTAGGACTAGAAAATACCGTAGCCTCAGAGACTCACTTTTACTAGCCCCATGCCTCCTCAAGTGTAAGTGAAGTTGTCGCCTGATCGGATTTACCCAAATCCAATTCCGGGGACGGTATGGGTCACGCAATGCCGAAATACCCACCGGTGAGTCGGCCCTGGTTTCGTAGACACCTCCAGGCCTTGTATGGACTGCCCCTGGTACGATATCCGGCGGTCATTCGGGGCATTTCTCAGACCTTCCAACGCAATCAGAGCGGCTGTTTAGTGGGACGAATGATCAATTCGTTAACATCCACATCCGCTGGCTGCTCAATGGCGAACGCCACCGCGCGGGCAATAGCATCCGGATCAATCGCCATGTTGTAGAGTTCATCCACATTCTTGGCGGTGTCTGTGTCACTGATGGTGCTGGGTAACTCCGTGGCTACAGCACCCGGGGAAATATTGGTGGACCGGATTTCACCGTTGCCTTCCTGACGCAGACCTTCCGATATGGCCTTGACTGCGTACTTGGTCGCCGAATAGACCGCAGAGGATGGAAAGACCTTGTGTCCGGCCACCGAGGATAGATTGATAACGTGTCCAGCGTGCTGTTTACGCATGGTCGGCAGTACCGCAGCAATGCCGTAAAGCACGCCTCTGATGTTGACGTCTATCATGGTGTCCCACTCGTCGACCTTGAGCTTGTCCAGCGGCGACAACGGCATCAGCCCGGCATTGTTCACCAGCACATCGATACGATCGTAGGCATCCAGGGTCGCCTGTGCCAGGGCTTGCATCTGTTCGCGGTCAGTCACGTCCGTAACCTTGTAGATGGCATCACCGCCCTGCTCGACAATGGCGTCGCGCAGCGCCACCAGGCGATCCTCGCGGCGGGCAGCGAGCACTACTTTGGCGCCGCTTTTAGCCAGGCGCCGTGCAGTTGCTTCGCCGAGACCGCTGCTAGCACCGGTTATAATTACGACCTTGCCATTGATCTCTGACATGGATTCTTCTCCTATAAATGGATTATTTGTTCAACTTGAAGCTGGACGCTGCGCCCTATGGCAGTTGTGAGGCGCTCAAGCGGACTGCATATCCTGCGCCTGGCCATCGTAGCGGCCTGTAGTGGCTGCCTCCGCAAGCACGTAAGCTACGTCCGCGCGTGATGCCTTGGCGGCTTTATCGACGCCCTCGCCCAATATCACCTTCTCGCTTCGGCCCTCATTGGTCAGTGCCACTGGGCGCACGATTGCATAAGTCAAACCGGAGCTTTTGAGGTGTTCGTCGGCCTCATGCTTGGCATTAAGGTAGTGGGCAATCTTGCCGGAGGGGTTGGTCTGGTCTGCCCCAATTGAGCTGAGCATTACGAAGCGTTTAACGCCTGACTCACGGGCCAGATCGACCAGGCGCTTTGCGCCGTCCCTATCCACTTTCTGAGTCATTTCAGGGCCGGTGGAAGAACCGGAGCCTGCGGCAAAGATCACAGCCTCCATGCCATCGCACACGCCCGCTTTCAAGTCAGTCAGATCACCCTGGCGCAACTCTGCGCCACTGGGTAACCCGCTGGTGTCAGAGCCGTCGCGCACTAGTGCCGTAGGTTTATGACCTTGATCAAGCAGATACTGGACCACCTGATGGCCGGTTTTGCCGGTCGCACCGGCGACAAGAACTGTCATGCTCATAAAGCGATCCTCACATGTCGAGTGAATACGCCCCAAAGTGACTAGTGGTTAAGGAGGCCGCGCTGGGGTGTATCAGTTGTGTGTCGCTACAACTGACTACCCACCCTCCCCTATAGTTCCTGGATTACGAGGTCAGGTCTGGCAGTCGGCTTGAACGGTTAAAAGACTATACTGGCTCCGGCTTCAATAACCGGGAACTGGTCTTCGGTCTCGTCGCCATCATAAGGTGATACAGAGCGACCGACCGGGTCATAACTCAATCACGCGCTACGACGGACGTATCAGCTTCGTGCCCGCTCGCACGGGCGGCTTGCAAGTCCAGGTAGAGATTTTCAGCTAGTCTGATCTCGTTACAGGGTATCCGGAGCCTTACTCATCGAATAAAGCGATTAATTTGCACTGTATTTTGATTTTTAACAGCAGTTAATCAGATGCATTATGAAATCGTAACTTATCCGCTCAAGGAGATATCAATGACTAAGGTACTTGTTCTATACCATTCAATGTACGGACATATCGAAACCATGGCCCAGGCCGTAGCCGAAGGTGCTCGCCGAGTTGACGGCGTAGAAGTAACCCTCAAGCACGTCCCAGAGACGATGGATCAGGCAGCTTTCAAGAACGCCGGGGGCAAGACTGATCTGACTGGTAACGTGGCATCCCCTTCTGAGTTGGCCGACTACGACGCCATCATTGTGGGCACTCCGACCCGCTTCGGGAATATGTCTGGCCAGATGCGCACCTTCTTTGATCAGACGGGTGGACTCTGGGCCAAGGGTGCGTTGTTCGGCAAGGTTGCCAGTGTTTTTACTTCCACGGGCACAGGCGGCGGCGAAGAGATGACTATTACATCGGTATGGACCACCCTTGCCCACCACGGCATGACCATAGTACCCATCGGTTATGGCGCGCAGGAATTGTTTGATATTTCCACGGTCAGCGGTGGCACACCCTACGGCGCATCAACTCTGGCGGGCGGCGACGGTTCACGGCAACCCGACGAACGTGAATTGAACATTGCGCGCTTTCAGGGCGAGCACGTGGCAAAAATAACGGCCAAGTTGAAAAGCTGAGGTCGTGATGAAAAAAGCCGGAAAGCATCTGCTTTCCGGCTTTTTCATGTGCTTGGCACAGGATACAGCTCGATGATACCGAGCCTGCAATACCGTATTTACTTGGTCAGTGCGCCCAAGGCACGCTCGTAGTTCGGCTCCTGGCCAATCTCCGGGACCAGCTCGCTGTAGAGAACCTGGTCGTTTTCATCGAGCACCACCACTGCCCGGGCAGTCAGACCTGCCAAAGGGCCGTTCTCTATCGCTACGCCGTAGTTGTGGACAAACTCGCTCCCGCGCATGGTCGACAGGTTGATTACGTTCTCCAGCCCTTCAGCACCGCAAAAACGTGACTGGGCGAAGGGCAAGTCAGCCGAAATACACAGGACCACAGTGTTTTCAACATCGTTGGCCTTGGCATTGAATGTACGTACAGAGGTAGCACAGGTAGGCGTGTCAACGCTGGGGAAGATATTGAGGATCTTGCGCTTGCCAGCCATGCTGGACAGCTCAACATCCGACAGGTCCTTGGCTACCAGGATGAATGCCGGGGCCTTGCCGCCTGCCTTGGGAAAATCGCCACCGACCTGAACAGGTTTACCGCCCATTGTAACGCTAGACATAAGAACTCCTTTGTACTTGTAGAAACCGTGCAGAACTTGCACGGCGAACGCTCCCCGGCATGCACCGGAGAGATCCTAGAAATCGATACGGTAGAAGAAATCCAGCGAACTGGCAAAGCCGCTTACCGCCTCAAGATACAGCCTGCGAGTCAGATCATAGCGTA
The DNA here is from genome assembly GCF_963977355.1 of uncultured Halopseudomonas sp. Lineage (NCBI taxonomy): Bacteria > Pseudomonadati > Pseudomonadota > Gammaproteobacteria > Pseudomonadales > Pseudomonadaceae > Halopseudomonas > uncultured Halopseudomonas sp. The sequence continues at coordinate 9,872 of NZ_CAXBOV010000003.1, forward strand.
TAGCCAGCTGGTTCGCCTGATCGAAAACCCCGACACCATAGCGCAGGCTGAGCTTTTCCGTAATGTAGCCTGCTGCGACAACTTGTGTCGAAACTCCTGACCCCTCCGTTTCCAGCTGAAAATCTTCAATACCCAGTGTGTTGGCTAGGTTCTTGGCAAGCGGTGCGCCCCCTGCCATCCCCAAGGCCAGCGCCGCCTGACCAACCAGGTTGCTGTCGCCACCATCGGCCCCCAGCGGACGGCCGAGGATCAGGTAGGCCAAGGCCTGCTCCTGAGGCATGCCGGGCTCGGAGAAGACATCCGTCTGCGGAGCTTCGGCACGCCCGGTGAGGCGCAAGCCTGCGACCACATCGTCCACGCGCCTGATAGCTTCGATATTCAGGAACGGCTGGGAGATAGGCCCGGCAAACAGGATTTGCGCCCGGCGCAGACTGAGCCGCTGACCGTAACGACGGAAGCGCCCATCCAGAATATTCAAATCGCCGGTCGCATTCATATCCTCTTCAACCATGATACGGCCGCTTAAACGCCCGGTCAGGCCAAAGGCAGAAAAGCGCAACTGATCACCAATAACCAGTTGTACCCGGGCGTCAATATCCAGCGGTGACCCCTCTTCCTCAAGCTCCTCACCAACGATAACCACGTCTGGCGATTGCCTGACAGCCTGCTCTGGCAACTCTCTGACTGTAATATCCCCCTCAGGCACCGCGATCTGCCCTCTGACCCGCAACTGGTTGTTGGCCAATGTGACTTGCAGGTCAGGACTGACACGCAGATCCGCGTAGGGTTGGACAATCACCGGCAATCGACTGCCCACAAGGGCCAGATCAAGATCAAGTTCCGGTGCCCAGGTAATGGAGCCGGTGAGACTTCCCTCACCCTCCTCGCCGCCGGTCCACTGGCCGTCCACTACGGCTCGCTGCCCGTTGATATCGATATCGACTTCAAGCTCCTCCAGGCTCACAGGCAGTTCGGGGCCGCTGATATGTCCCTCTGCCAGCTGGAGCCTTCCGACTACTTCTGGCTGACGCAAGGATCCAGCAAGCCTGCCAGTGCCGCTCAGCTCACCACGAAGGGTATCTATCTGGGGCAGGAACGGTCTGAGAATATTCAGTTTCAGACCCTCGATATCATACTGTCCGGAGAGAATCTGCTCGCCTGCCGGATCATCAATATCCGCCTGGATATCCAATGAGCCAAAGCCCTCGCTGACCAGCTGTATTCGGCTACGCGCGGTACCCGACTGCATCTGGGTATTGATGTCCAGTAGGTCATAGGGGAAGGCCAGCGTTTGTTCAGCTTCGGTAATAGCCACCATGCCGTCGACGCTGCGCACGCTCAAATCAATAACGGGCTCTCCGCCAACGGCCTGCTGAAGTTCAAGATCGGCATTCAGGTCTGCGTTCCACGCAAAACCTTCGGGAAGCAGATCCTCAAGCGACGAGAGCGAAAAGTCGGTCAATGCGATATCGAGCTTCCGATCAGGCAGTAGTCGCTGCTCCCCATTGAAACAGAGCCGCGATCCATCGTGCTGCCAACAGTGTGCAGCAAGACGCAGCTGAGCGGGGTCGAGCCGATATGTCAGCCTGGCCGCGTCGGCAAGCTTCCAATTCAGGGCGCCGTATCCAATCTGGGCACTATTGAGCAGCCCTTGCCAGCGAACCTCATTGAGTGCGCCCTGCATTTTGGCGTTGATTTCGGCAACACCCTCTGCCAACTGGACTGTCAGTCGATGATCTGCTCGGTTCCCCCGCAAGGTCAGATCCAGATCCCCAACGCCCGTCTCGCCGCTGCGAATCTGTCGAGCGCTCAATGTGAGGTTGCCTGGCGTCTGCTCCGAGAGAGTCACTGTGCCCTTCAATGATAGGCCGGCGATACTGGATTCCCCATAGGCAAGTCTTTCACCGCGCAGATCAGCGTCAATCACTGGCGCGGTCTGCGGCCCACTGGTGTTGATAGCACCAGTGAGAGCCCCACCAAGACCAGGCCAGAGGCTTGCAAGCTCAGGCATCCGCACATCCAATCGGGCATCGATGTCGTTGCTGACTCGCCCGCTCCCGGTAATGCTGTTCTGGCCCTGGCGCAGGAGCAGATCCTCGAGGACCCAGGACTCATCACTCTTGTTCACCGAGCCTGCCAGCTCAAGCGGTCGGGAGCGCAGCGTCCCGTCCAGGGCCCATTCGGCGTCGAGTTCAAGTTGCTCGTTTACCAGACTGCCGGTAGATGTGACAGTCCCGTTGAGATCGCCTGGAAGATCCTTCACGAATGCACCGGGGTCGATACCTTCGAGGAGCATACGGGCGTCCCAAACAAGACCATTGGCCAACTCCAGGGTGGCGCTTCCCGTCGCCGAACCAGCCTCGGTGACCATCTCGACCGAGGTCACACGAACCTGGTCGGGGTTGCCCGAAACGTCCATGTTCAGATCAACGTTCTGTCCAGCCACACCGGCAAGTTGCGCCTGCAGGTTGGCCTGTCCCTGCATGTCGCGCATGCTGGCGATCAGCGAGAGCTGCTGCAGTTCAATCTCCCCGATATCCTGAGGATATAACCACTGCCATGGAAACTGATCCAGATTAAGCTCGGCCTGCGCAGCAAGTTCATCATCCCAGCTTGCGTTGCCATTTAGATCCACACGACGTGATGGCTGCTCGATCACTGAAAGCGATAAGATCAGATCATCCAGTGCATTCATGCTGACGACGGTAGCCAGATCCAGTTCTATATCTCCGCCCTCGCCTGGCAGCATGGCGCCACCATTAATACGATAGCCGTCCTGCAGGTTGCCCTCGGCGTTGAGGGACGACTGACTTATGACGAGCTCTCTGGGTAGCTCCACAGGTACCACAAAACGGTTACCCTGCCACTCCAGCGTGGCGGGTATCTGTGGATCAAGCACTTGCGCCTGTGCACTCAATCGGCCATCCACAAAACCCTGGCTGGTAGCGACGATTGTCAAGTCATCAACTTGTCCACCCAGACGCAGATCAAGGGACCAGGGCTGACTATCAACTTGAGGCAGGTTGATCAATGCATGAATTTTCAGCGGCCATCCATTGACCATCCGAACGTCTCCGTCCATTTGCCAATCAAGGTCCGGGCCGGTGCCGATAAAGCGATGAATAACCAGTTCAGAGTCGCGAAGATGCGCTGCCATCTCGACGTCGGTGAGCAAGGGCTCCTCTGAGTTGAACATCAAGCTACCTATACGTACCTGATCGAGCTGAATGCCAACCGGTAGCCTGATATCCGGCAGGACAACCTGGGTGCGCTCGGTTGGCTCCTGGTCCGTTGGCTGCGTCGTTACCTGAATGCTGTCCACGTTCAGTTCATCAATACAAAAACGCGCGCCAAAAAGACATTCGGGCGACCAGGCAAACCGGATATCTTCAACAACGACCTCAATACCTTCATCGCGCCAGACTATTCGATCAAAATCCCATCCCCGCCATAAATGCCCTTCCTCAAGCCCCAGTTCCAGCCGGGGCTCGAATCCCTGTATGCGGTCGAACAGCCAGCTGTTGACTGTCTCGCTGAGGAGTAACAGAGCAAGTAGCAAAGGAATCAGAAGCAGTACCAGCAGGCCTCTCACCAACACTTTGAGGACAAACAGCATCATAGTTCCGGTCCCATGGAAAAGTGGATACGGAAACCTTCGTCCGAGTCGCTGATGGATTGAGCGAGATCCACACGGATGGGACCCACCGGAGAAACCCAGCGAATACCAAAACCGACACTGGTTTTGCGGGCTGCAGACAGGGAGTCCATGGCGTTACCATGATCCACGAAGGTAGCTGCGCGCCATTTGGGAATAAACTCGTATTGATACTCGAGACTGCTATCAAGCAGGTAGCGACCCCCCACCCGCTCGCCGGAAGCATCTGTCGGCGACAGGGTTCGATAGTCATAGCCGCGTACCGACTGATCACCACCAGCGAAAAAACGTAACGAGGGGGGAATCTTTTCGAAGTCATTGGTGTATACCGCACCTACTCCGACCCGAGCCAGAAATCGGTGATTGTTCTGGACCGTATAAAGGCCTTTGGCAGTCGTAAAGACACGAGCAAAGTCTACGTCCGAGACGATACCCTCCTTTGCCCCCTGCAGATCCAGCATCAGACTGTAGCCTCGGCTGGGGTCAATCCCGCCGACGCTTTTGGTGCGCTGAAAGGAGACTCCTGGGATAAGCAGTGTGCTCTGGCCGGAATCGTTGCCCAGGCTGAACCTTTCATGCTCCAGACGCAGCCCGGCTACCCTTTCCCAGCCACTATCCAGGAGCTTTTCATGCTGGGCACCAACGGTGAAACTCTGGCTTTCGATATCGTCGATATCTTCATTCTGCCATCCGCCAAAAAAGCGAATCGAGTTGGTCTGGGGCGGGGTCAGCGGAACCTGATAAAAGCCTGTTATCTTCTGCCTTGGCAGTGAAAGCTCGAGTTCCGCCCCGCGCTTGTGGCCCCAGGCGTTGACCCAGTGCTCAGTCCAGCTTACGCGCCCACGTGCACCCACATCAGTGGAATAGCCTGCGCCGAATCCCAGCGAGTTGGGCTTGCGTTCAGCGACCTGGACCTCAACCGGAATCTCGCCCTCCTCAGCCCGCGAGGCTGGAGCTGACACAAGGACACTCTCGAAATAGCCGCTGGCCAATAGATCCCGATTCAGCTTCGCAAGCAGATCTGCATCGTAGGGAGCTCCGGTCTGGAAGCTGACCATGCGCTGCAGCAGGTTCTCATTGAAAGGTGTTTCAGAAAAGACAACATCACCCAAACGGAATCGCTGACCGGTCTGATAAACCAGTGTGATATCCGCCATGTTCTTTTCGATGTCGACCAGCATCCGCTGTTGACTGAATTTGCCGGAAAAGTATCCATATCGTAGCGCCTGATTGGCCATGTAACTCTTGATAGCTTCGTAATGACCATGGTGCAGCACATCACCTGGCTGCAGCTGCCCTCTCTGCGCCTCTTGCAGATCGAAGGGCTCGGTTCCCATACCGGGACCCTCAATGCGAATATCGACGTTGTTGAGTCTTACCGGCTCGCCCAACTTCACATCCAGCACCAGGACCGGTTCCGACCGGCTACCTGTGATGCGATGGCTGATATCAGTTTGATAATACCCCAACGCCTGTGCGGCATCGGTCGCCTGATCCTTGCTATGCCCGGCTAGCCGCTCCATATCGCGCCGGGAAGACGCGTCGACGTCACCAACAAAAGCTTCAATATTGTCTCGCACCTGCTTATTTTCAGGCTCGACATTCACTTCAAGTTCGGCTCGTACTGTCATGGATAAAAAGGTCAGGATAATCAGCAGTAACGAACGAACCATGTAGTTTTTCCAGCGACAAATAAGCCAAAAGTGATGCTAACATGCCGGACAGACGTGGCTGGCAAGAGATACATCTTCTTACAGACCGGCACCCGGTCCAACTTGAACAGGATGAGCAATGAAATTCGTTTCCTTCAATATCAACGGGCTGAGAGCCAGACCTCATCAACTGAAGGAAATCGTCGAAAGGCATGCGCCCGATGTGATCGGTTTACAGGAGACCAAGGTTGACGATTCGATGTTTCCCCTCGATGACGTGGCCGCCCTCGGCTATCACGTGCATTTTCATGGTCAGAAAGGCCATTACGGTGTCGCACTTCTGACCAGAGAGAAACCTGACTGGGTGCGCAAGGGTTTCCCGGGCGACGGCGAGGACGCGCAAAAACGCATGATAAGCGCCGCCATAACCGGAAAGAATGGCGAACAAACGGTCGTCTTCAATGGTTATTTCCCTCAAGGTGAGAGCCGTGATCACCCGATAAAGTTCCCTGCCAAAACCCGTTTCTATGCCGACCTGCAGTCTCATCTGGAGCAGCAATTCACCCCCGATCAACGCCTGGTAGTGATGGGCGATGTGAATATTTCCTCTGAAGATATCGATATTGGCATTGGTGCGGATAACGCCAAACGTTGGCTGCGCACGGGTAAATGCAGTTTTCTGCCAGAAGAGCGTGAGTGGATGAAAAGCCTCAAGGACTGGGGACTGATCGATACATTTCGCCAGTTGTACCCCGACGTAGATGATCGCTTCAGCTGGTTCGATTACCGAAGCCGGGGTTTCGAGGCCGACCCTAAGCGCGGACTGCGCATAGATCTGATCATGGCAAGCAAGGGCCTGATCGACAGTTGCATGGACGCAGGTGTCGACTACGATATCAGGGGCATGGAAAAACCTTCAGATCATGCTCCGATCTGGGCCACTTTCAAGGACTGATTACCCACCAGAAATGCAAAGGCCCCGCCGAAGCGGGGCCTTTTTTTGCCTGGATAAAAACGTCAGGTCCAGATCTGGCAGCCAGATTTGGAACTCAGGCCATTTCCTCCTCGAGCACATCCAACACCAACTCATCATCTCTACAGCTGATGTTTACCGTACCACCATGATCAGCCAATTCGCCAAACAGAATCGCTTCGGCCAAGGGCCGTTTGATCTTGTCCTGTATCAGGCGTGCCATGGGGCGCGCACCCATCAGCGGATCATAGCCATGCTCAGCCAGCCAATCCCGAGCTCTTTCGTCCACATCGAGCAGTACATGCTTATCTTCTAGCTGGGCTTGCAGCTCGGTGAGGAACTTGTCGACCACGAACTTGATACTGTCATGGCTGAGACGGCCAAACTGGATAATGGTATCCAGACGATTGCGGAACTCCGGAGTGAAGGTCTTCTTGATCACTTCGGAAGCGTCTGTAGTGTGATCCTGCCTGGTGAAACCGATCGATGCACGTGCCATGGATTCAGCACCCGCATTGGTGGTCAGTACAATGATGACATTGCGGAAATCCGCCTTGCGACCATTATTGTCCGTCAATGTACCGTGATCCATGACCTGCAGCAGCAAGTTGAACACTTCGGGGTGAGCCTTCTCGATCTCGTCCAGTAGCAGAACACAGTGCGGATTCTTGGTGACGGCCTCTGTCAACAAACCGCCCTGGTCAAATCCAACGTAACCAGGGGGCGCACCTATGAGACGCGATACCGTGTGCCGCTCCATGTACTCAGACATATCAAAGCGCAGTAACTCGACACCCAGGCTTTTAGCCAGTTGCCGTGTGACCTCGGTCTTGCCCACACCTGTGGGACCCGAGAACAGGAACGACCCGACCGGCTTGTCCGCCGACTTGAGTCCAGCCCGCGACAACTTGATGGCCGAAGCCAGTGAATCTATGGCTTCGTCCTGGCCGAAAACCACCAGCTTTAGGTCGCGCTCCAGATTCTTGAGCAGTTCCTTGTCGCTGGACGACACGTGCTTGGGAGGAATACGCGCGATCTTGGCGACAATGGCCTCAACCTCTGCGACGTCGATCACAGCCGGACGCTCGGACACCGGCTTGAGCCGCTGATAGGCGCCCGCCTCGTCAATCACGTCTATAGCCTTGTCAGGCATATGCCTGTCGTTAATATAGCGTGAAGCAAGTTCTGCAGCTGATCTGAGGGCTTCGTCGGTATAACCGATACCATGATGGTCCTCGAAGCGACTCTTCAGCCCCTTGAGAATCTGAATGGTATCTTCAACCGACGGCTCTATCACATCGACTTTCTGGAAGCGCCGTGCCAACGCGCGATCCTTCTCGAAAATACCGCGGAATTCCTGATAGGTCGTAGATCCGATACAACGCATCTCGCCGGATGTCAGGAGCGGCTTGAGCAGATTGGATGCATCCATCACACCACCCGAAGCTGCACCAGCACCGATTATGGTATGAATTTCATCAATAAAAAGAATAGCTTGCGGACGCTTCTTAAGAGCCTTAAGAAGTGCCTTGAAGCGCTTCTCAAAGTCCCCACGGTATTTTGTTCCCGCTAGCAGGGCGCCCAGATCCAGCGAGTAGACTACAGCCTCGGAGAGAATCTCAGGCACTTCGCCATCGACGATACGCTTGGCGAGACCTTCAGCAATAGCGGTCTTGCCCACTCCAGCCTCACCTACCAAGAGCGGATTGTTTTTTCGACGACGCACCAGAATCTGGGCGACACGCTCAACTTCGTGAGAACGCCCAACCAGCGGATCGATACGGCCGAGACGCGCCTGCTCATTGAGATTGGAGGCGTAAGCATCCAGCGGATTGGTGTTGCCTACAGCTTCACCTGACTCTTCATCAATATTGTCGCTGTCCGGCGGTGTCTGGTCCGCTTCCCCGCCCACCTTGGAAATACCATGGGAGATGAAGTTGACGATATCGATCCGGGCAATCTGTTGCTGCTTGAGGAAAAACACCGCCTGGCTTTCCTGTTCGCTGAAGATGGCGACCAGCACATTTGCACCACTCACCTCCCCCTTTCCGGAACTCTGCACATGAAATACGGCCCGTTGCAGAACACGTTGAAAGCCCAACGTAGGCTGAGTTTCGCGCTCATGGTCCTGCTTGGGGATAAGCGGCGTAGTGGAGTCGATGAACTCGACCAGCTCCCGGCGCAAGCGCTCTATATCCGCACCACAGGCTCGTAGCACATCAATGGCGGCGTGATTATCCAGTAAAGCGAGCAGCAGGTGCTCCACGGTCATGAATTCATGCCGTTTGTTGCGCGCTTCCTTGAACGCCAGATTAAGGGTGATCTCGAGATCTCTATTGAGCATGGTGCCACCTCATCATGCGGCCTTAGCCGCTTTGTTACGCTTCCCGTTCAATCTGACATATCAACGGGTGCTGGCATTCCCTGGCATATTCATTGACCTGAGCGGCCTTGGTCTCCGCTATGTCTCGGGTAAAGATCCCGCAGACCGCTCTTCCCTCAGTATGGACCCTCAACATGATCTGTGTAGCGGCCTCCCTGTTCAGAGAGAAAAACGTTTCAAGTACTTCTACTACAAAATCCATCGGGGTGTAGTCATCATTCATCATGACGACCTGATAACGTGACGGCGGCTTGAGTTCCGGCTTGCTGGTCTCTACCGCCAGACCGGAGTCATCCTCGTGCTCTGGATCGTCCGGTCTCTGGTTCAAGGTTAGCTGAAAATTGGTCATTGCAAACATGAGAAACATCGCTGATTACAGGCTATTGGATAAAAGCCCGGTGACAAACTGTGAGCTGGTACTCAGCTTGCCAGAGGCTGACTTGACTTACTTTGATTCAGTGTTAAAAAGTGTAAACGAGCATTGCCTGGCGGTCATCTGTTACAAGCACATCGTCATGCAACTCGATACCGCGAATACAACAACCCCAATCTGGGGCAGCACGAGGGATGTGGCATGCAATACGGCAAGGTTAAATGGTTCAATAACGCCAAGGGGTTTGGCTTCATTATAGCCGAAGGCCGAGATGAAGACCTCTTTGCTCATTACTCAGCAATTCAGATGGACGGCTACCGTACCCTCAAGGCGGGGCAGCCCGTTCGCTTCGAGATCATACAAGGGCCCAAGGGCCTGCACGCGGTGAACATTCAGTCCCATGAAACGGCTGAGCCCGCTACTCGCCTGCAAACAGAAGACACCGCAGAAGAAGCACACGCCACGCAGCATTGATTTCCTGCGTAGCATAAAGCGGAAACAACAAGGCCGGCATTAGCCGGCCTTGTCATTATTGCCCTGCCTGAGCGTTTCAGCCCATGCTGACAATCATATCATCGCCAAACTCGGAGCAAGAACGCAGGGTAGCGCCGTCCATCAAACGCTCAAAGTCGTATGTCACTGTCTTGTTGGCGATAGCGCCTTCGGTGCCTTTGATGATCAGGTCTGCAGCCTCGATCCAGCCCATATGACGCAACATCATTTCAGCTGAAAGGATCAATGAACCCGGGTTTACCTTGTCCTGGCCCGCATACTTGGGGGCTGTACCGTGGGTAGCTTCAAACATGGCTACGGTATCAGACAGGTTTGCACCCGGAGCGATACCAATACCACCTACCTCGGCTGCAAGCGCGTCGGAAAGGTAATCGCCGTTCAGGTTCAGGGTGGCGATCACATCATAGTCGGCTGGGCGCAGCAGAATCTGCTGAAGCATCGCATCGGCAATGACGTCCTTGACTACGATATTGCGGCCTGTCTTGGGATTCTTGAACTGCATCCAGGGACCACCGTCCAGCAGTTCGGCGCCGAACTCATCGCGTGCTACCTCATAGCCCCATTCCTTGAAGGCACCTTCGGTGAACTTCATGATGTTGCCCTTGTGGACAATTGTCACTGACTTGCGGTCATTGTCGACGGCGTACTGAAGCGCTTTCTGAACCAGACGCTTGGTGCCTTCCTCGGAGACCGGCTTGACACCAATGCCGCACATGTCGCTGAAGCGGATCTTGGTGACGCCCATTTCTTCCTGGAGGAACTTGATGACTTTCTTGGCTTCGGGAGTGCCGGCCTTGAATTCCACGCCTGCATAGATGTCTTCGGAGTTCTCACGGAAGATCACCATGTCAACGTCACCCGGCTTCTTAACGGGGCTTGGTACGCCGGTAAACCAGCGAACCGGGCGCTGACATACGTAAAGATCAAGCTGCTGACGCAGAGCAACGTTCAGTGAGCGGATGCCGCCACCGACCGGCGTGGTCAGGGGGCCTTTGATGGAAACAACAAAGTCCTTGACCGCGTGCAGGGTTTCTTCTGGCAGCCAGGTATCCTGGTCATACACTTGAGTAGCTTTTTCACCAGCGTAAACTTCCATCCAGGAAATCTTGCGCTTGCCGCCATAAGCTTTCTCAACTGCAGCGTCAACTACCTTCATCATTACTGGTGAAATATCGACGCCAATCCCGTCTCCTTCGATGTAAGGAATGACTGGATTGTTTGGCACGTTGAGGGACTGGTCGGCGTTTACGGAAATTTTGTCGCCGCTAGCCGGCACCTGGATCTTTTGGTATCCCATTATTGACTCCGTTAAGTTGTCGTTGTCACACGTGGACCCGCAGGGTAAAACGGGACCACAAAATACGGTGTTATTGGTGGCGCATATTGTTGTAGTTTTCCTACAAAAAGTCACGCTTTTTTCAATTGGAAGCTTGGTATTCCAAAGCAGCAATACGCCCTGAAGCCCCGTACGATGTCTTAAAAACCAGGTAGGGCGAAATATGTAGTATCACTACATTTCCACTACCGGAGCGTTCTCAAGCATCCTAGCCTTTTTTACCATCAAATCCAGTCGTGTCATACCATTGGACGGGACGGTGGTTCACCCTCACAGTGGATATAGGCTAACCTATGCACCCTGCTCAGGAGCCTTTCATGCGTTTCATACCCCACGTCACAGTTGCCACCGTAATCGAGAAGCACGGTCGATTCCTGATGGTTGAGGAGCACCGTGATGGGCGGCTAGTTTTAAACCAGCCTGCCGGTCATCTGGAAGAAGACGAAAGTCTTATTAATGCTGCCAGACGTGAGGTTCTCGAGGAAACCCGCTGTTCTGCAGAAATCACCGGTGTGGTGGGTATCTATCTGTTCAAGGCAGCCAACGGGACTTACTACCAGCGTAGCTGCTTTGCGGGCCAGTTTTTACAAGAACATCCGGAAATGGAATTGGACGAGGGAATTGTTCGCGCGCTCTGGATGACTCTGGATGAAATTCTTGCGCGCAGCGCCGACCTGCGCAGCCCTCTCGTATTGGACTGTATAGTTGACTACCTGACCAAGCCCCACCATTCACTGGACCTGTTTCGCTAAGATGACTAACTATTCCACCAAACCCCCTGCCCAGACCCGCGTGATTGTTGGAATGTCTGGAGGTGTTGATTCATCCGTTTCGGCTGCCCTGCTTCTTGAGCAGGGTTATCAGGTCGAAGGTCTGTTCATGAAAAACTGGGACGAGGACGATGGTACCGAGTACTGCACTGCCCGCCAGGATCTGGATGACGCCCAGGCCGTGAGTGACCGCTTGGGCATCAAGTTACATACGGCTAATTTTGCCGCAGAGTACTGGGATAACGTATTCGAACATTTCCTTGAAGAGTACAAGGCTGGGCGGACACCCAACCCCGACATTCTTTGCAACCGGGAGATCAAGTTCAAAGCGTTTCTCGATTATGCCCTGATGCTTGGCGCAGACCTGATCGCGACCGGACACTATGTGCGCCGTGACGAGCTGGATGGCCAGACCGTTCTGTTACGTGGCCTGGACAATAACAAGGATCAGAGTTATTTCCTGCACGCAGTCGGCGCAGAACAGATTGCGCGGACGCTGTTTCCGGTGGGCGAACTTGAGAAACCGGAGGTACGGCGCATCGCGGAAAAGTACGAGCTGGCCACCGCGCGCAAGAAGGATTCCACCGGCATCTGCTTTATCGGTGAGCGACGGTTCAGCGATTTTCTCAAGCAGTATCTCCCCGCCCAGCCAGGCGAAATCGAAACGACCGAGGGTAAAGTCATCGGCCGTCACCATGGCCTGATGTACCACACCATTGGGCAGCGGCAAGGTTTGGGTATTGGCGGGCTGCAAGGTGCTGGCGATGATCCCTGGTATGTTCTGGACAAGGATCTGCAGCGCAACGTACTGATTGTCGGCCAGGGCAACGAGCATCCCTGGCTGTTCTCCAGCGCACTGGGTTGCTCAACCATCTACTGGGTCAACGCCGTAGATGTCTCCTCGCCGCTACGTCTGACTGCCAAAGTTCGCTATCGACAACCCGACCAGGATTGCATCCTCGAGCAGACTGCAGACGGGTATCTGATACGCTTTGATACCCCTCAGCGCGCGGTTACGCCTGGACAATCTGTCGTGCTTTACCAGGGTGAAGTCTGCCTGGGCGGTGGCGTTATCGAAAGCGCCGTTCCCGCATTTGATAAGGACGTAGCATGACTGATGCAGAAGAACAGGTAATAGCCCTTGGAGCGATCTTTGAAGCCGCTATTCAGGTCGATAAACTGGCGCGTACGGGCCAGGTCAGCGAAGGACCGGTCACCTGCCTCCTGGGCAGCATTCTCGAGCGTTCTCCTGACGACGTGATGACAATTTACGGCGGATCGCATCACGATATCCGCCGCGGCCTCCAGGCCTTGCAGGCCATGCTTGAACGCGACACCGCTTCCCTGCAACGGGACGCCTTGCGCTACAGCATGAATCTGCTGACGCTGGAGCGGCAGCTAAGCAAGCGCGACGACATGCTCAGCGTGCTCGGTCAACGACTTGAGCAAGCTACCTCACAGGTTGAACATTTCGGCATCATGCACGACAACGTGGCGGCCTCGCTCGGGAGCATTTACCAGGACACTCTCAGCACACTTCGGCTACGTATTCAGGTGCACGGTGATATGCGCTACCTGCAGCAACCAGACATTGCCAATCGGATTCGGGCGCTGCTGCTGGCGGGCATTCGTTCTGCGAGGCTCTGGCGGCAACTCGGCGGGCATCGCTGGCAGTTGCTTTTCGCTCGCAAAAAGCTGCTGGAAGCTACCCAGTCGGTGCTCAATGGTTGAGCTGGTTAGGCTTGACCATCCACGTAAAGGTGCCTTGTTTCTTGCCTGTTCGGCGCTCCTCTTCGCGGTAATGGGCATTTTGATCCGCGAAGTGTCCGCCACCGTGAATAATGAGAACGTTGTATTTTTTCGCAACCTGCTCGGCGTGGTGTTCTTTCTTCCAATGATTCTGACCAAGGGCTTTGGGCCGTTTCGCACAGCCCATCTTGGCAGGCATTTTCTGCGTACCTTTTTTGGCCTGGGCGCCATGTACTGCTTCTTCTACGCCATCGCTCACTTGCCACTGGCAGATGCGATGCTATTTACCTATGCAGCCCCGGTGTTCACTCCGCTTCTGGCCTGGTGGTGGCTACGGGAATCACTGACATTACGCATGATCTTCATGGTCCTGCTGGGCTTTGCCGGGGTATTGCTGGTCGCCAAACCCTCTGGAGCCATGTTCGACCCCAATGCCCTGGCTGGAGTTGGAGCCAGCTTGCTCGCGGCGTGCGCTTTTGTGTCGATCCGCGCCATGAGCAATACGGAGCCGGCTACCAGGATCGTGTTTTATTTCGCTCTATTTTCCTCGTTGCTGTCGGCCATTCCCTTGCTTTGGGCCTGGCAACCACTGGATACCAGACAGCTGGGCATGCTGGTCGCCATTGGTCTGGTCGCCACTGTCAGTCAGTTGTTGATGTCACGAGCCTATAGTCTGGCGCCCCCCGGAAAGATCGGCCCCCTGAGCTATCTGGCAATCGTCTTTTCCGGCATCTTTGCCTGGTTTATCTGGGGTGAAATGCCCGGCCTGTCTTCCTGGATTGGCGCAGGACTGATATTTGCGTCCACCATGATCAGCATCTTCCTGCCCGGTACCCGGGCCAAAGCTGCCTGATCTGGTGTATGATCTGGCGTTTTTCCGCCCTATCTTTTTCCGCCCTATCTTTTGACGAGAAAAACTATGCAACTCTCCTCCCTGACCGCCGTATCCCCGGTTGATGGCCGCTACGGCAGCAAGACCTCCAGCCTGCGTACCATTTTCAGTGAATATGGCCTGATCCGTTTTCGCGTTCAGGTCGAGGTGAGATGGCTGCAATGTCTGGCGGCACATCCGCAGATCCCTGAAATCGGTCCTTTTTCCGATGAAGCAAACGCTCTGCTGAATCGTCTGGTCGATGATTTTCAGCTTGAGCACGCCGAGCGCATCAAGGAAATAGAGCGCACAACTAATCACGATGTAAAAGCTGTTGAGTATCTGCTCAAAGAACAGGTAGAGAGCCTGCCAGAGCTCAAGGCAGTGAATGAATTCATCCACTTTGCCTGCACCTCCGAGGACATCAATAATCTGTCCCACGCGCTCATGCTGCGCGCCGGCCGTGATGACGTGATGCTGCCACTGATGCAACGTATCGCTGATGAAATTCGCTCCCTCGCGGTAACGCACGCAGACGTACCCCTGCTGTCGCGTACCCACGGCCAACCGGCCTCCCCCACAACGATGGGCAAGGAGCTGGCGAACGTGGTTTATCGTCTTGAGCGTCAGATTCAGCAGATCGCAGCTGTACCCTTGCTGGGCAAGATCAACGGCGCAGTAGGCAACTACAACGCTCACCTGTCGGCTTACCCGGAGATAGACTGGGAAGCCAATGCGCAGAACTTTGTGGAAAAAACCTTGGGGCTGGATTTCAATCCCTACACCACTCAGATCGAGCCGCATGATTACATCGCCGAACTCTATGATGCGACCGCACGGTTCAACACCATTCTGATCGATTTTGACCGTGATATCTGGGGCTATATTTCCCTGGGATATTTCAAACAGAAGACTATCGCTGGCGAGATCGGCTCTTCGACCATGCCGCACAAGGTCAATCCAATCGATTTCGAGAACTCCGAAGGTAACCTGGGTATCGCCAACGCGATACTCCAGCACTTGGCCAGCAAGCTGCCGATTTCGCGTTGGCAGCGTGACCTGACCGACTCTACCGTACTGCGTAACCTGGGCGTCGGTTTTGCGCACAGCCTGATTGCCTATGAATCAACTCTCAAGGGAATCAGTAAGTTGGAGCTCAATGCTCAACGTATTGCTGATGATCTAGGCAATACCTGGGAAGTTCTGGCCGAGCCGATCCAGACGGTCATGCGCCGTTATGCGGTGCCGGACGCCTACGAAAAGCTTAAGGAGTTGACCCGTGGCAAAGGCATTACGCCACAGGCGTTGCTTGAATTTGTCGACACATTGGAAATTCCGGAGCAGGCCAAGACTGATCTGAAAGCCCTTACCCCGGCTAACTACATCGGCAGCGCCGTCGCTCAGGCAAAACGGATCTGACGGCTTCAATCACTTTATAAGGTCTGCCCCATGTCTCTGCCACATCCTTCCGTCCTGCTGGGCGGTATCAGCCCGGACATTTTTCTGCGCGACTACTGGCAGAAAAAGCCCTTGCTCATTCGTCAGGCATTCCCTGCGTTGGAGAATCCGCTTTCGCCCGATGAACTGGCAGGACTGGCACTGGAGGATGAAGTCGAGTCCAGGATCGTGCTGACACAAGGCGCAACGCCCTGGGAACTGCGCCGCGGTCCGTTTACAGAAGAGGATTTCAAGACCCTTCCAGAGCAGGACTGGACCTTGCTGGTGCAAGCTGTGGATCAGTTCGTGCCGGATGTTGCCGAGCTGATGAAAGCTTTCAGTTTTCTTCCATCATGGCGTCTCGACGACGTCATGATCAGCTATGCAACACCGGGCGGCAGCGTTGGCCCCCATTACGACAACTATGATGTTTTTCTGCTGCAAAGCCATGGTCGCCGCAGGTGGAAAATCGGGCAGCACTGTGATGATCAGAGCCCATTACTCGATCATCCCGATCTACGTATTTTGAGTCATTTCGAGGAACAGCAGGAGTGGGTGCTGGAACCCGGCGACATGCTCTATATACCGCCTGGTATTGCCCACCATGGCATTGCCGAAGACGAATGCATGACCTGCTCAATCGGCTTTCGAGCGCCAAGCCATCAGGATATCCTGCTGCATTACACTGACTTCCTGAGTCAGTATCTGGCTGACAGCCAGCGCTACGGTGATCCGGATGCCAAACCAGTCGCTCATCCCGCCGCGATAGATGATCAAAGTATCGAACGACTTCAGCATATTATGCTCGAACTGGTGAACGACAAGGCCGCTTTGGCTACCTGGTTCGGCCGACACATGACTGAGCCTCGCTACCCTGAACTGATCCAGCCACAGGAGCTGCCAGCGGGTACTCTGCTGGAGGAGCTCCAGAATGGTTATGGGCTGATGCGTAATCCCAGTACCCGACTGGCCTACCGGGTGGATTCAGATGAACACCTTTTGTTATTTGCCAGCGGTGAACATTGTCTGTTGCCCGCTACCCTGTTGCCCCTGGTTCAACTAGTCTGTAATAACGATTATTTCGATAGTGAAACACTGCTCGGCTGGCAGACCGACGACGAGGCATGGACCCTGCTGGAACAGCTGCTGGCCAAGGGAGACCTCCTGCTGGAGGGAGATGATGAATGAGATTTCAGTTCGGGTAGTTGACTGGCATACCACCGAGGCACTGCGTGATATTCGCAGGGACGTCTTCATTGCTGAGCAGCAGATCCCCGAATCGATGGAATGGGATTCGGACGACCCGGTTTCCATTCATTTTCTCCTGACCTACGATAAAGAACCGGTCGGCACTGCCAGGCTGCTTGAGGATGGCCATATTGGCCGCGTAGCCATACGAAAGGCGTGGCGCGGTCGCAAGCTGGGCGAACAACTCATGCTTGCGGTTATGGACCACGCCCAGGCACGTGGAATGCTTGTGCTTAAGCTCTCCGCCCAGAGCTACGCATTGGACTTCTATCGCAGGCTGGGATTTCAGGTGTCTTCCGAGGAATATCTGGAAGCTGGTATTGCGCACTTTGCCATGCAGCGTGAGCATATTACCGGTGACTTGCCGCCCATCGAATTCATCTCCCCGGGACGCTTCAGTATCAACAACCCGCAGGAGGTCAGTGCCCCCACACCTGAGCTGGACCTAAGCTGGCAACTGGGTGAGCATCGAGACCTGATAGAAATAGATGAGCAGCAGGCGTGCGACCATTTGCTCTGGATACTTGGTCAGGCCCGCAAGCGTGTATTGATTTATGCCGCTGATCAGGCCGTCTGGTTATTCAATCGACGGGACGTCATCGTCGCTGTTGAGCAGCTAGTGGCCCGTCAGCCAAAGGCCCGCATCCAGATTCTGCTACACGAGGCCAGCAAGGCTTTTCTGCAAGGCCACAGCCTGGTCAATCTGATGCACAGATTTCCCAGCCTGCTGCAGATTCGCAAACAACATCCTGAGCGTCTCAAGGGCACCCAGGTATATATGCTCATCGATAGCAGCGGCATCATGATGCTGCCCCGGTCTATACGCCGTGAGGGCTTTGTCAGATACAACAGTCCCGACCAGGTCAGACGCTGGCACGGAACCTTCGAGGATTTGTGGGCGAGCAGCCAAAGCGACTCTGCTATCAGGAGATTTCTGTTATGAAAATGCCACCTTGGCAACAAGCGGCTGTGCTGATTCTTGCTCTGGCAGTCTCGGGCCCAATACAGGCGGCACCACAAACCGAGATTTTCACCCTCGGTTACAGCATGGCCGACAGCATGATTCCTGCCATTCAACCCATGCTTCGCGACGACGAACGGGTGTCAGCCTATGGTAATCAACTGATCGTACGGGCCGAACCTGAGCGGCTGGAGGAGATACGGGCTCTGCTCGCCAACCTCGATCGCAAGCCCGCCCAGATCAGAATCAGCGTAGCCAACAGTGGCAATGCGGTCAGCAATGAGCGGGGCTTCGAGATCAATAGCCGCCTTGAAACCGGAGCGGGCGATATCGTTGTAGGTGACGGCAGTAATCAGTCACGCATTATTCGCAGGGAAACACGGGGCCAGAGCGACGGAGTCCGCCGTTTAACGGCCAGCGAAGGCTACCCGGTACTTATTCAGTCCGGTCAAAGCGTCCCCCTGACCACAACCACCACTGATGCGTTTGGGCGAGTCGTGCAGCAAACTCAATACCGTAATGTGACCCAGGGTTTCTATGCCACCGTAAGGCTCAATGGCAATCAGGCCACCATTACACTCAGCGCCAATAACGACCGCCTGAACCCCAATGACAACCGCGTCATAGACGTCCAACAGGCTGATACCGTAGTTACAGGACGCGTGGGGGAATGGATCACCATTGGTGGACTGGGCGACACCGCACGCAGCAATGACAAGGACATTGGCCAGCGTATTACCACTCGTAATCAGAATGACAGCAGTATCCGGCTTATGGTCGAGCGTCTGTAACAGTCGTAGCCGCTACTTATGGTTCCTGTAGTTGGTCGAAAAAATCACTACATACGATTGACTTATTGCCGGCCAAGTCGCATCATTGCGTCGCTCCCGCTAGCCAGAGATTCCGAAAGGACTCTCCGGACCGCATCCTTAACCATCGGATCGGTCAGTGTCTCAACAGCCCAAAAGGCAGTTCGACGAGGTTGCGACTGGAACGAAGTTGTCCTGAGGGACGGGGAAGCGATTTAGCGTCAGTCTGAATGATTGTGATACCGCTGCTGTGCTTTGGGGATACATCCTTTTCCTCCGGCAAACGCGACCACGTTCGCATTAGCAGTGACAGTCCTTCACCTGCTCATACCCCCTCTCCTTTCGGCTCTATTTCTTTCAGTCCTGTTCAGACGCGCAGCGGTGCACCGCCCATGCACGACCTTTAGCATGTGGGTTTTGGGTGGAATTTTCGTGCTCAACCAAACGCAAACTTGAAGGATTGACCATGTCAGCTTATCAAAACGACATCAAGGCCGTAGCCGCGCTGAAAGAAACTGCCGGTAACAGCTGGAGCGCTATCAACCCAGAATCCGTGGCTCGCATGCGCGCCCAGAACCGTTTCAAGACCGGCCTGGACATCGCCAAGTACACTGCCGCCATCATGCGCAAGGACATGGCCGAGTATGACGCCGACACTTCTGTCTACACTCAGTCACTGGGTTGCTGGCACGGCTTCATCGGGCAGCAGAAGCTGATCTCGATCAAGAAGCACCTGAAGACCACCAACAAGCGTTACCTCTATCTGTCCGGCTGGATGGTTGCCGCCCTGCGTTCCGACTTCGGCCCGCTGCCTGACCAGTCCATGCACGAAAAGACTGCCGTCTCCGGCCTGATTGAAGAGCTGTACACCTTCCTGCGCCAGGCTGACGCACGTGAACTGGATCTGTTGTTCATGGATCTGGATGCTGCCCGTGATGCTGGCGACAAGTCCAAGGAAGCTGAAATTCAAGCCAAGATCGACAACTTCGAAACTCACGTTGTGCCGATCATTGCTGACATCGACGCCGGTTTCGGTAACCCCGAAGCTACCTACCTGCTGGCCAAGAAAATGATCGAGGCTGGTGCCTGCTGCATCCAGATCGAAAACCAGGTTTCCGACGAGAAGCAGTGCGGTCACCAGGATGGCAAGGTAACTGTTCCCCATGAAGACTTCCTGGCCAAGATCAACGCCGTACGCTACGCGTTCCTTGAGATGGGTGTTGACGACGGTGTTATCGTTGCCCGTACAGATTCGCTGGGTGCTGGCCTGACCAAGCAAATCGCAGTCACCAAAGAGCCAGGCGATCTGGGCGACCAGTACAACTCCTTCCTGGATTGTGAAGAAGTGTCTGCTGCCGACATGAAGAACGGCGACGTCGTTCTGAACCGTGGTGGCAAGCTGCTGCGTCCCAAGCGTCTGCCAAGCAACCTGTTCCAGTTCCGCGCTGGCACTGGCGAAGACCGCGTTATTCTGGATTGCATCACCTCCCTGCAGCATGGCGCCGACTTGCTGTGGATCGAGACCGAGAAGCCCCACGTTGGTCAGATTGCCAAGATGGTCAATCGCATCCGTGAAGTGATCCCGACTGCCAAGCTGGTTTACAACAACAGCCCGTCCTTCAACTGGACTCTGAACTTCCGTCAGCAAGTATTTGATAACATGGCTGAAGAAGGCAAGGACGTTTCTGCATACGATCGCGCCAAGCTGATGAGCGTTGAGTATGACGAAACCGAGCTGGCTCAGATCGCTGACGAGAAGATCCGTACCTTCCAGGCTGACGGTTCGCGTGAAGCAGGTATCTTCCACCACCTGATCACCCTGCCGACTTACCACACCGCCGCGCTGTCTACCGACAACCTGGCCAAAGGGTACTTTGCAGAAGAAGGCATGCTGGCTTATGTGAAAGGCGTTCAGCGCCAGGAACTGCGTCAGGGTATCGCTTGTGTCAAGCACCAGAACATGGCTGGCTCCGACATCGGTGACAACCATAAAGAGTACTTCGCTGGCGAAGCTGCTCTGAAAGCTGGTGGTAAAGACAACACCATGAATCAGTTCGGTTGATAATTAACTGATCGGACTTAGGTCCGGGTGTTAAGAGAAAGGCCACCTTCGGGTGGCCTTTTTTATTGCCGTGCGTCTGCTTGGAGTGTCTGCCCCGGGACATCTTGAGTACAATGCGCGCTGATTTCGCCCCTGCACTCCTCCGACGTTAAAGGTTCCCATCGCATGGCTCGCCTCACCCTCGAATTCCCTGACAATCAGTTCTACTTCACCACGCAATTGACCGTACGCATAACCGATATCAACGCAGGCAAGCACCTTGCCAATGACTCGATGGTATCGATGATCTCAGAGGCGCGTGCACGCTTTCTCTACCAGTTCGGTATCGAGGAAGTCAGTGATATGGATACCGGCATCATCGTTACAGATCTCGCGACCACCTATAAGCGTGAAGCTTTCGCAAGGGATGCACTGATATTTGAAGTGGGCATGATGGATCTGAACAAATACGGTGGAGACATCATATTCCGTATTACCAAGGCTATCGGTGGGGAGCTTGTCGCTCTCGCCAAGTCCGGATTCGTATTCTACGATTTCACCACCTCCAAGGTGGCGCCAATGCCCGAGGACTTCCGGTTGCGGTTCCCCGGAGTCAACTATATCTGAAGCAGAATCCAGGCATAAAAAAACCCGGCCGAGGCCGGGTTTTTTGTACTACAGATCAGTTCTTAACGAACTTCGACCTGAGTTTCAACGTCAGCTTCAACGCGACGGTTCATCTGACGACCTTCGTCAGTTGAGTTGTCAGCGATCGGACGCTCTTCGCCGTAACCGACTGAATCGATACGTGAAGCCTCAACACCCTGGTTGATCAGAGCTTGACGGACTGAAGCAGCGCGACGCTGGGACAGATCCTTGTTGTAGGCATCGCTACCGACTGAGTCAGTGTGACCTTCAACGGTAGTAGTGACCGAAGGATAGGTCTTCATGAATTCTGCCAGGCTGTTGATGTCGTTGCGGTATTCAGGACGGATGCTTGACTTGTCGAAGTCAAACTTGACGTCCAGCTCAACGCGAACGTTCTGCATTTCAGGCGCAGGCTGTGGAGCCGGAGCAGGTGCAGGTGCCGGAGCAGGTGCCTGGGCAACAGGAGCAGGAGCGCTACCGAAGTTCAGACCCATGCCAACGCCAGCCATCCATTCCACTTCGCTGGTGTCGATGGCATACATGCCGTCAACGCCTGCTTTAACGTAGAAGTTATCGCTGAGGTAGTTCTTCACACCAGCGCCAACCAGCGCCATGGTGGTGCGGTCGTTAGAGCTGCCGCCAAGGCCGTCAAGCTCTTGGTGACCCAGACCACCGGACAGGTAAGGACGGATTGCGCCTTCACCAAAGTGGTAGATAGCTTCAACGGTCATCAAACGACCATCGATATCTTCACCGGTGAGGTCAGACTCGAGGCTGTCGCGATAAGTACCCAGGTTAACGTTCAGCAGAACGTCATCGGTGAGGAACGTACCAATGCCGCCGCCCACCAGGGTGCCGTCGCTCAAGTCACGATAGCTACCTGTGAAGTAGCGCTTTGCGAACGCTTCAACTTCAACTGAACCGGCGCTTTGAGCCATAACAGGCATGGCAGAAGCAGCGATTGCGGCACTAACAACGATACCCAAAGTGTTTTTCAATTTCATTAGTAAATCCCCATCAATCCGTTTAGGACGTTAACTTGCGTAAAACTCACGCTGGAGTATAACAGAAATAATGAAAAGCAAATAAATTCCGTTCAAAAAGGGTTATCAAGGTGTGATCTGAGTTTCTCTAATGCTCTTTTATACCGCATCTTGGTTGCACTTAGACCCATGCGCATGATGTCCGCTATTTCCTGAAACTCCAATTCGGCTATAAAACGCAAAACAAGTATCTCACGATCCACCTGATTAACGTGCACCAGCCAGCGATCCAGACTGACTCGATCGGTCACCTGCGTTGCGTCGAGCTCCGGACTTTCTTCTTCCTGCGGATCCAGACTCAGCGCATCGAGTAGGCGACGCTTGCGCTTCTCCTTGCGATACTGCGTGATGCATTCGTTATACGTAATACTGTAAAGCCAGGTTTTGAACTTTGCTTTTCCCTCAAACTGACGCAATCCATGCAGCACCTTGAGCATAACCTCCTGACAAACATCGTCAGCGTCACGCTCATTGCCCAGATAGCGGGCACACACATTAAACAATGTGCGCTGGTAACGACGCATCAGCTCTTCATAGGCAACGGTTGTATGGAAAAGTTCCCGGTTCGCTCGCTCAACCAGCTCCTCATCCGAGAGCTCGAGCGGATTGTAGCGTGCCGTCTTATTCTGACTGGTCAAAATACGCTTTCACCACGGTGAGGGACTTGGTTGATTTGTAGAAAATATCAGCGAGAAACCCGCTGCTCGATCAAGGAGCGGTTCGAGACAGATACCAACTGCCCCGTATCATCCATTACCTGAGTCTTGACTGTGCCAACCTCCTCTACCACACCCTCTAGCCCCTCCATGCTGATCCGGTCACCCACCTGGTAAAGCTCCCGCACATATATACCGGCAATTATCTGGCTGACCACCGACCTGCTACCCAAACCAAGCGCAAGGGCCGCGGCAAACCCAAACGAAATCAGCACAATGGCAATTACCATGTTGAGCAATTGGGTTTCTATCTGCAGCTGGCCGATCGCCAGGGAAACCGTAATGATCAACAGCAGGCCCTGTGCGAGCCTTCCCAGGCCGCTTGCGTAGTCGATCCCTATACCTTGAGCTGCGCCACGGACCAGGCCGTTGACCAGATGTGAAAGCAGCAGACCGGAAAGCAGGATGAGGGCCGCACCAAACACCTTGGGAAGATAAAGCGTGAAAGCATCCAGTGTGGAAGAAACCCTGGCCAGCCCCAGAGTTTCCGACGCAGAAACCACGAACATCAGGACGATGAACCAGTAAAGAATCTTGCCCACCAACGCTGAGACGGGCATGACAATACCCACCCTGCTCAGCAGTTTGGACACGCCAGCACCGCTCATCAGCCGGTCCAGTCCAACTCTGGCCAGACCCTTGCTAAGCAGGGTATCCACTACTTTTGCCACGATAAATCCGAGCAGCACAATTAGCAGCGCTGCAATCAGATTGGGAATAAAGGCAGCAATATTGCCCCACAGTGCTGCCATGCTGGCCATGAAGCTCTGGCCCCAGGTATCGAGTTGCATACTAGGTTCTCTGATTATTGGAAGGATCGGGGGAAGATTTCATGCTGCGGCGGGTGGGTCGAGCATGACGTAACCCCCTGGCGCCGCCTTCGGATATTACCCAGCCCCAGTTGGCAAAGAGGCGCACGAGATCAAGAGCACCACCACGCAAGTGTATCTTGTGCAATACACGTTCCATTCTAGCGTCGTCAACGTTTTCGGAATCGTCAGCCTGATCGCCTTGCATCAATGCACGCAGGCGTTGCTCGATCGGGTCTTCCATTAAAACCTCCGGTGAACCTGACAATTACGTGCAAAACGGGTAGCTGAAAAAAATAACCCGCTCAACAGGAGCGGGTTATCACCTCAAGCAGGCATCTGCAGAGCGTCGGGGGATACGATAATGCCATTGTTATCGGCATAGACGTACTCACCGGGTCGGAACGTAACCCCGGCGAAGGTAACCGCCACATTCAGGTCGCCAATTCCGCGCTTGTCTGTTTTCATCGGATGACTTGCCAGGGCCTGTATACCCAGTGGTGTCTGAGCCAGCACATCAACATCACGCACACAGCCGTAAACGATAATACCTTCCCAGCCGTTCTTTGCCGCTTTCTCAGCCAGCATGTCACCCAGCAGGGCACGGCGCATGGAGCCACCACCGTCAACCACCATGACCTTGCCGCGACCGTCGAGATCAACCTGCTCCTTGACCACGGAGTTGTCTTCGAAACACTTGACTGTAACGATCTCGCCGCCAAATGAATCATGGCCACCAAAGTTACTGAACATCGGCTCTAACACCAGAACATCGGGATAGGCGTCACACAGATCCGGGGTTACATAGTGCATAGCGTATTTCTCCTTCAATGAGACATGATTCAGATGGACATTTACTTCTGGTCTTCGGCAAGAAAGAACCAGGTATCCATTACGGAGTCAGGATTAAGCGAAACGCTCTCGATTTTCTGTTCCATCAGCCAGCGGGCGAGATCCGGATGATCCGAAGGGCCCTGACCACAGATGCCGATGTATTTGTTCGCCGCGATACAGGATGAAATCGCCATGCTCAGAAGCTTTTTCACTGCAGCGTTACGCTCATCAAACAGGTGAGCAATGATGCCGGAATCCCGGTCCAGGCCCAGTGTCAGCTGGGTCAAATCGTTGGAACCAATCGAGAAGCCGTCGAAATGCTCCAGGAACTCATCAGCCAAAAGGGCGTTGGCCGGCAACTCGCACATCATGATCAGTCGCAAACCATTCTCGCCGCGTTTCAGACCGTTCTCTGCAAGCAACTCGACTACCTGTTGCGCTTCGCCCACGGTACGCACGAACGGCACCATGATTTCAACGTTGGTCAGGCCCATCTCATCACGCACGCGCTTCATTGCCCGACATTCGAGTTCGAAACAGTCGCGGAAAGACTCACTGATGTAACGCGAAGCACCGCGGAAGCCCAGCATGGGGTTCTCTTCTTCGGGCTCGTAGAGACGACCGCCGATCAGGTTGGCGTATTCGTTTGACTTGAAGTCCGACAGACGAACGATGACCTTCTTGGGCCAGAATGCAGCGGCCAGCGTGCTGACACCCTCAACCAGCTTGTCGATATAGAAGCTGACCGGGTCTGCGTATCCGGCTATGCGCTTCTCGACACTGTCTTTGACATCCACAGGAAGACTGGAGAAGTTCAACAATGCCTTAGGATGCACACCAATCATGCGGTTGATGATGAATTCCAGTCGCGCCAGACCCACGCCTTCATTGGGTAGGTTGGCGAAATCAAAAGCCCGATCCGGGTTACCCACGTTCATCATGATCTTGAACGGAATAGCCGGCATGGCATCCACGCTGTTGGTACGGATGTCGAAGGAAAGTTGACCTTCATAGATCATGCCGGTGTCACCTTCAGCGCAGGAAACCGTGACTTCCTGGCCATCATGTAGCCGCGCGGTGGCATCACCGGTCCCCACAACCGCCGGAATACCCAGCTCGCGGGCGATGATCGCCGCGTGACAGGTACGCCCGCCCCTGTTGGTAATGATCGCGCTGGCGCGCTTCATGACCGGTTCCCAGTCCGGGTCAGTCATGTCCGAGACAAGCACGTCGCCCGGCTGGACCTTGTCCATCTCGCTGACATTATGAATGATGCGTACACAGCCGGCTCCGATGCGCTGACCGATAGCGCGGCCCTCGACCAATACCTTGCCCTTTTCCTTCAGCAGGTAACGTTCCATCACGTTAACGTTATTCCGGCTTTTGACTGTCTCGGGGCGTGCCTGAACGATGTACAGCTGGTTGTCATCACCGTCCTTGGCCCATTCGATATCCATCGGGCGGCCATAATGCTTCTCGATAATCAACGCCTGCTTGGACAGATTGGTCACTTCTTCATCGCTCAGGCAAAACCGGGCACGCTCGGCCTTGTCGACATCAACTGTCTGTACCGAACGTCCTGCGCTGGCCTCGGCGCCGTAGATCATCTTGATCGCCTTGCTACCCAGGTTGCGACGAAGTATGGCTGGGCGACCGGCCTCCAATGTGGGCTTGTGAACGTAGAACTCATCCGGGTTGACAGCACCCTGCACCACCGTTTCGCCCAATCCATATGCGCCGGTGATAAATACCACATCACGGAAGCCCGATTCGGTGTCCAGGGTAAAAATGACACCTGCGGTACCCGTTTCCGAACGCACCATGCGCTGTACACCCGCTGACAGGGCGACCAGCTTGTGATCAAAACCCTGGTGCACACGGTAGGAGATGGCGCGGTCGTTGAACAGTGAGGCAAAAACTTCTTTGGCAGCACGGATCACATTGTCCACGCCGCGAATATTCAGAAAGGTTTCCTGCTGGCCGGCAAAGGACGCATCGGGCAGATCCTCGGCTGTCGCAGACGAACGAACTGCTACGGCGAGATTGTCGTTATCGCCCGACAGTTCAGCGAACGCCTTGCGAATGGCTGCGTCCAGAGCGTCAGGAAAAGGTGCGTCCATGATCCATTGGCGGATCTGGGCTCCGACCTTTGCCAGCTCGGTTACGTCTTCGACGTCCAGCGCGTCCAGCGAGGCATTGATGCGCTCATTCAGACCACTTTGTTCAAGGAAGTCGCGATAGGCCTGCGCTGTGGTGGCAAAACCTCCGGGGACGGAGACGCCGGCATGAGCCAGGTTGCTGATCATTTCACCCAGGGAGGCATTCTTGCCGCCAACCCGTTCGACATCGTCAACACCCAGTTGCTCGAAGGACACTACGTACTCTAACAAGGTGATCTCTCCGTAAATCAATGAATTGGCAGCGCTGCCGCGCTGATATCTGGCCGGACTGTCGCAAATGCGCCACAATGGCGTCACCGAGACAGAGGCTGATTTCCCGCCTTCGCGCTCAGACACCAACATCTTAAGGCCTCGCGCATGAAACGCACCGCTTTTTTCATCTCCGATGGTACCGGCATCACTGCCGAAACGCTGGGTCAAAGCCTGCTTTCACAATTCGAGAACATCGAGTTCATCAAGCTGCTCAGACCCTATGTCGACACCGTGGAAAAAGCGCGGAACATAGTACAACAAATCAATGCAGCTGCCGAGCGGGACGGTATCAGACCGATTATTTTCGACACAGTGGTCAACAAGGATATCCGTACAGAGCTGGCCGCTTCGAATGGTTATCTCATCGATATTTTCTCCACTTTCCTGGCACCTCTGGAGCAGGAAATCGGTGATGGTTCATCTTATTCTGTCGGCAAATCCCACTCGATTCAGCACAGTGGACTGTACAAAGATCGGATCGACGCGGTGCACTACGCCATGGATAACGATGACGGCGCGCGGACGGAGCACTACGACCGCGCCGATATCATTCTGGTCGGCGTTTCGCGCTGCGGCAAAACTCCAACCTCCTTGTACCTTGCCTTGCAGTCAGGCATTCGGGCGGCCAACTATCCGTTGACCGAAGAGGATATGGAGCGTCTACAGCTACCTGCAGCTCTGAAAGCCCATAAACAAAAGCTGTTTGGCCTGACCATCGACCCGGATCGACTGACCAGTATTCGCCATGAACGTCGCCCCAACAGTCGCTACGCCAGCTTTGGCCAGTGTGAATTCGAGGTGCGTGAAGTGGAGAGCCTGTTCCGCCGGGAGAATATTCCCTTCGTTAATACCACCACTTTCTCGATTGAAGAAATCTCCGCGAAAATCCTGGTTGAGATGGGGATCGAACGACGGCTGAAGTAAAGCTAATCGGGCGTCAGCCACGCTTCGGGAACAGATTCGCGCAACCACTCCTGTAGGGCAGAGATTTTTTTTGCTGGATGGCCATAGTGACTCAAAAGAGTGACCGGTAGACTCTCAGGGCGCCATTGTTCCAGACAAGCAAGAAAACTGCCCGGATGCGCGATTTCGTAGTGCTCTGCGTACCAGCTAGGCATCACCCCAACGCCTTTCCCACGGACTATCTCATCAGCCTGCATGACAAGACTGTCTGCGGTCATGCGGGTGGCAGGGGGTTGAAAGACGTGCACACCTTCCCTCCTGTGATGTAACTGTATAGGTTCGCGCCCAGCATCCAGCACATTCACCCAGGCATGATCATGCAATTCATCGGGGTGCTGGGGCAGACCGTTGATGCGCGCGTACTCTGGACTGACATACAGGCCTGCATCCCAGGTTCCGATGCGTTCAGAGCGCAACCCGGTATCCTTCAGATCACCCAGCCAAAGCCAGAGATCACCCGCGTTCTCGGGCTCAAATGCAGGCATTCTTGGACCTACCCGCAGATCCAGAACGACGCCTGGATACCGCTGCATGAAAGCATCGAGAACTGTGGGCAGCCAACCGCGTTCAAAAGCGTTGTGTACATGCAGCACTGCCCGTCCATTGGCCTCCTCACGCAAGTTGTCCAAGGCTCTTTGGCTGCTTTCCGCCAGATCTATCATTTGCCTGCAATAGCCGTAAAAGAGATTTCCGGCTTCGGTAGGCGTAAGGCGGTTGGAATGGCGTAGCAACAAACGCTGGCCAACCCTGTTTTCAAGCTGACCGATCCTGCGGCTCAAGGTTGATTTCCGCAAGCCTGTACTCGTAGCCACAGGTGTCAACCCTCCCAGTTCGACTACCGCGGCGAAAACAGTCAGCTCATTAAAGTCATGATTTACCACTGGCTTGGCTTCCTTGAAATATATCCTGCATCTATCAAGCCCTCGTGCGGCGCTCGCTTTAGCCGGGTGGTCGTTGATCCTCATACTAATGCGATTCAGTATCAATTGCGAACTGATATCATCTGTTCCGTTTTATTCAACTCACCGTTGTTCTCCTGGTAGTGGAACTTCGTCAATCAGCGCCATAGAATCAGCTCCGCTAACGAATGATAATCATTCCTAATAGACAGCATGAAGCGTGAGTTTCAACAGTTTTTTAAGGAGCAGCAAATCTATGAGCAGTAACGACAGTGCCGCACGTTTTTCCGCCGGTATATTGACCACCCTTTCTTTGCTGGCCAGCAGCATCGCCGTTGCCAATGATTCCCCTGTAGCGCTATCAGCAACCGTGGTCACAGCGTCAGGTTTTGAACAGAAGATCACCGATGCTCCTGCCAGCATCAGTGTCATCAGCAGTGAAGAATTGCAGGGTAATCGTTACGCTAACCTGGCGCAGGCATTGGATGGCGTCGAGGGTGTGGATATTCGTCAGGGAACCGGCAAAACCGGGGGCCTGAATATCAGTATCCGAGGATTACCCAGCGAGTACACGCTGATTCTCATAGATGGACGGCGACAAAATACAGCTGGAAACGTAACTCCGAATGGTTTCAATGAAACCTCAACCGGTTTTATGCCCCCCCTTTCGGCAATCGAACGCATTGAGGTGATCCGCGGACCCATGTCCACCCTCTACGGATCGGATGCAATGGGAGGTGTCGTCAACATCATCACCAGAAAAGTATCCAACGAATGGGGTACGTCGGTAACCATTGACCATACCCTCCAGGAAAACAGTGACTACGGCGCCACAAGCAATGCAAGTCTGTATAGCAGTGGTCCGCTTGTCGAAGGACTGTTAGGCCTTGCCGTACGGGGCAGCGTGTACGACCGTCAATCGTCAGACCTGACCTTCGAAGATGACAGCACCGTGAGCAAACGGGGCGCTTCGCCCGTCGAGGGCCGCAACTACACTGCCGGTGTGCGTTTAAATCTTACTCCCAATGCAGACCATGACTTTTCTCTGGACCTTGATCAAAGCGCACAGCGTTACGAAAACGACGATTGCCAGCTCGGCACGCTGGACGGCCGCAGTGGCGGCAACGCAGTGGCCGGATGCAATGCTGCAGCGCCCACCCGGGCCAACGGCTACAGCGATGAGCTGCGCTTTGAACGTCAGCAGATTGCCCTGACCCACCGTGGTCGATTGGCATTCGGCACAACCACCAGCAGTCTGACACGCAGCACAACGGAGACATTGGGCCGCACTATACCGGGCACCCCCATCGGAACCAGCTATGACGGCTACCCGCAGATAATCGTCGGTGATGATCGTGAGCTGGAATCCCGGGATCTGGTGTTTGATACCAAGCTGGTCGCCCCGCTCGGTGCATCTCATATCGCAACTCTGGGTGCTCAGTGGTGGGACGCAGAGGTGACTGACGGCATAGCTGATGACACCTTCCAGCAAACTTCATGGGCTGTGTTCGCAGAGGATGAATGGCGCCTTCGTGAGGATCTTGCCCTGACCCTGGGCGGTCGTTATGAAAATCACGAAGCCTTTGGGGGCAATGTCAGTCCCCGCGCCTATCTGGTTTGGAACACAACCGATAGCTGGACCTTGAAGGGCGGCGTGAGTCGCGGGTACAAGACCCCTACCCTGAATCAGTTACATGACGGTATCAGCGGTGTAAGTGGCCAAGGCACGATTCTGACCATCGGCACGCCGGACCTGGAGCCGGAAACTACCACGAATACTGAATTCGGTGTTTATTACGATAATCTGCATAATTTCAACGCCAATGTAACCTTCTTCCACAACAAGTTTGAGGACAAGATCGACGGCGGTACAGCCATCCCCAACTGTTTCTCAACCGACCCTGATATTCCTGCAGGCCAATCAGGCTGTATTGACTTCGGTGCAAGCTTTACCCAGGGCAGCTTTGCCCAAAGCACCAACATTGGTAAGGCTGAGACGCAGGGTATCGAACTCGGCAGTCGCTGGGAATTTGCACCCGCCTGGACCTTGAGTGCCAATTACACCTACACAGACAGCGAACAAAAAAGCGGTCTGAATAAGGGTGCGCCGCTAACCAATACCCCAGATCACCTGTTTTTCGCTCGCGTGAACTGGGCTGCTACACAGCGTATCAATGTCTGGCTGAAGGGTGAGTATCGTAGTGAGCGCGCACGCTTCACTGATCGATACGAAAATCTGAGTGCGGGCAATCAGGCTCTCCAGGACGCTACCGGTGATCTCAAGGCCTATGAGGTATTCCATCTGGGTGGGTCGCTTCAGGCTACCGATGACCTGATGCTGAACGCGACCATATACAACGTTCTGGGTAGAGATTTTACAGAGGGCAGCTATTACACCACCAATGCGGGTGTGACTGGTTGGGCTTCAGATTACATTCAGAGTGGCCGGTCCACCGACGGCACCCTGGAAGAAGGCCGCCGACTATGGCTGTCCGCAACCTACCAATTCTGAGCGACTCCCCAGCCACTGTCCCGGCTGCTCTGCAGCCGGGATCCAGGCGTTCCAATATCTGGTAGGAAGACCATGCGCCCCCTCTTCACTCTAGGATCACTGCGCCAATGGCACTGGATCAGCTCGGCACTGTGTCTGGCTGGGCTTTTGATGTTTGCGGTGACCGGTATCACGCTGAACCACGCCGCTCAGATCGAGGGGCGAAGCGACACCAAAACAATAGAGATCCTGATGCCCGACAACCTGCTGATGCTTGCCCGAGAAGCCTCAGTAAACGGAGAACAGCTCCCGGCTGCACTTGACGGCTTTTTGCAAGAAAAAACCGGTAGTCACCTGCGCGGGCACAGAATCGAATGGTCCGAAACCGAGCTTTACATTGCCGCCCCCCGGCCCGGCGCTGATACATGGTTGAGTCTGAATCTGGAAACAGGCGAGCTTCTCTTCGAGGACACTGACCGTGGCTGGATCGCCTATTTCAATGATCTTCACAAGGGGCGCAACACCGGTATCGCCTGGAGCTGGTTCATTGATGTATTCGCGGGGATCTGCGTCTTGTTCAGCATTACCGGACTATTGCTGCTGCAACGTCAGGTATCCAGCCGACCTACGACCTGGCCACTGACCGGACTGGGGCTTCTGGTGCCCGTATTGATAATGCTGTTATTGATCCACTGACAGGAATTCACGAATGAACAAACTTCTACTGATGACCGGTGCTCTGGCAAGTATCGCAACCATCGGCAACCCACTGGCGGCTGCCGAAATGAACATCGAGGTACAGATTCCACGGCTGGATGTGGCCGAGTACCACCGCCCCTATGTCGCCCTCTGGCTGGAACAGGACAATCGCCACGCAGCTGATATTGCTGTCTGGTATGACCTGAGACTAAGCGACGAGGAAGGTGAGAAGTGGCTAAAGGATCTACGCCTATGGTGGCGGCGCAGCGGCCGCGAACTTGATATGCCTGTCGATGGGCTTAGCGCAGCCACCCAGCCACCAGGAATCCATCAACTGCACCTCAAGAGTGACGAAGTCCCCCTGAACGATCTTGCGCCGGGCGAATATGATCTGGTGATCGAAGCTGCCCGCGAAGTAGGGAGTCGTGAAATGCTGAGACTGCCTTTCAATTGGCCGCCGCAAAACCTAACCACTGTTAACGCCAATGGCGACAGCGAACTGGGCCGCGTCACCCTCTCTGTGAGTCCTTGACTAATCAACATCCTTTAATAAACGCGAACCGCTCGAACACAACCTGGAGTAATTGCATGAACAGTATTTTAAAATATGCACTTATAGCTGCGGCTTTGGGTGCGGTAGTGCCCGCTCACGCCCACAGGGCATGGATGCTGCCTTCGGCAACAGTGCTCTCGGGTGAAGACCCCTGGATTACCGTGGACGCAGCTGTTTCCAACAACCTGTTCAATTTCGAGCACTTTCCCCTGCGCCTGTCCGGCATAGGTGAAACTGCCTCTGCAAATAAAGCAGCCAATGAGCGAACACCCTCGCAGTTACAGATTACCGCCCCGGACGGCACTCAGTTGGCGGGTGAGAATGGCAACACCGGCCGCTATCGCACCACCTTCGATGTGCATCTGATTCAAAAAGGCACTTACAAGCTGGCCCTGGAAAATGCGCGCCTGATGGCTACCTACACTGAAAACGGTGAGCGTGGCCGTTGGATCGGAGAGCTTGAGGACCTGCAGGCCAACCTCCCCGGTTCGGCAGACGATATCGAGGTTGTGCAGAGCAACTCGCGCATGGAAGTCTTCGTTACCTCTGGCAAACCGACCGAAACGGTATTTCAAACAACAGGCGAGGGCCTTGAGATAACCCCCCTCACCCATCCCAATGATTTGTATGCCGGCGAGACCGCCGAATTCGTCTTTACCATCGACGGCGAGCCGGCCGCTGATATTGATGTGAATATCATTCCTGGTGGCAATCGTTACCGCGATGAGCTGGGAGAAATGACCTTGAAAACCAATGCTGATGGCAAGGTAGACATTACCTGGCCGGCGGCTGGTATGTATTGGCTTGAAGCGGAACTCGACACCACCGAAGGTGTAGCGCCGCCTGTTACGCGAAGGCGCGCCAGCTATAGCGCGACACTTGAAGTCATGGCGCTCTGAACCATGGAGCCATTGGACGTGGTGCAAACCATTGGAGCGCAGCGCTGGGGCATGGCGCTAATGGCTGTGCTGGTTTGGGTTGGGATCTGTCTCCGAGCTACCTACCGCTATCGCAATTCGAACAACTACGCCGAAGCACCGCTATTAGTGGCTTTTGCCAGTCAGACTGGCACTGCCGAAGGCTTGGCAAAGGCTACGGTTACGCAGATAAAAGACCTTGCCGGCGATGATCGCAGCGTCAATCTGTCAGCGCTGGGTAGCATTAAACGAAACGATTTACAGAGTACTCGTCGGCTGCTTCTGATTATCAGCACGACGGGACAAGGTGCAGCCCCAGACAATGCCAGACAATTCGTTCAAAGATTCATGCAGGGCTCCCAGAATCTCACTCATCTGGAGTATGCCCTATTGGGTCTAGGTGACCGGCGTTACAAACAGTTCTGTGGTTTTGCCGACAGTCTTGACCAATGGCTATCGGCGCAGGGAGCGCGCCGGATAACTATCACGCTCAGATCAGATCGAAAAGACCCGCGTACATTGACGCAATGGCAGCAGAATATTGAGTCAATCGCCCAGGCTTGATCTCGACCTTGGTGAAGAAATGCGATCTCGAGCAAAACGCCTACCGTTTCGCTTTGACCGATTGAGCCCGCAGCAAGGGTCGCACGCCAACTGTTATGTCGCATCAGGGGCTGGCTGTACCTCGGCCCGAAGCCCGGTTCAAGCTATTGTTCGGTAAAATGGACCCTGACTGGCACGCCCTCGAATGCAAGCTCTGCCCCTAAATCAGCACCGCAACATTTTCCGCGACTCTAGCCTTGCAACCCTGTCTGCCGGTTTTATAGCCATGCTGACCGGTTACACCAGCTCAGTTGTACTGATGATCCAGGCCGGTCAGGCCGCTGGATTGACACCAGGCCAGATTGCATCCTGGATATGGGCACTGTCGATCGGTATGGCCGTGTGTACCCTTGCTCTGTCCCTGCGTTACCGCATGCCCCTGGTGGTCGTATGGTCCACACCGGGCGCTGCCCTGCTGATCACCAGCCTACCGGGCGTGGCTTATAGCGATGCCATAGGCGCTTTCATGGTCTGCGGGCTGATGCTGCTGCTGAGCGGCGTGAGCAGCACTGTCGCGCGACTGATGCGCTGGCTCCCCGGCTCCCTGGCCGCGGCACTACTGGCCGGCATCCTGTTTCGTATTGGCGCACAAATGCTTGAGGCCGCCGATGGGCATATCGGGCTGGTCATGACCATGCTTGCCAGCTATCTGCTGGGTAAACGCTGGATGGCACGTTATGCCGTATTGCTGACATTGGTGATTGGAACGTTGGTGGCCTGGCTTGCGGGTATGCTGGATATGCCCGAGGTAAGCTGGCAGCTGACCATGCCAGTCTGGACAACGCCCAGCTGGTCGATGGGCACAATCATCAGCATCAGTTTGCCGCTATACATCGTCGCCATGACCTCACAAAATCTTCCAGGCCTGGCCGTTCTCAAGACGGACGGCTATGAGCCCGATCCTGCACCCATATTGTCGCTAACCGGTATCGCGTCAATACTACTCGCCCCTTTCGGCTCCCACGGGCTGAATCTTGCAGCAATCAGCGCTGCGGTCTGCACCGGCAAGGAGGCTCACCCTGATCCATTACGGCGTTACACGGCGGCGCTTTGGTGTGGATTGTTCTTCGCTGCTATCGCCCTGTTTGCCGGCACCCTTGCGGTACTGTTCATGGCGCTGCCGCCCGTACTGGTAATCAGCATCGCGGCTCTGGCCTTACTTGGCTCGATCGCCAGCGGACTCGCCAAGGCAATGGAGAATCCCGGGGAGCGAGAAGCCGCTTTAATTGTCTTCATGGTGTCCGCTTCGGGCTTTACGTTGTTCTCCATTGGAGCAGCGTTCTGGGGTCTGGTTGCCGGATTGATCGCCTGGATAGTATTGCCGCGCCAGGCAGCGACAACGGGAGATTCGGCACTGAAGGAACCCAGTGACCGTAAATCTGTCTGAATCGGCATCAATCATGAAAAGGAGCATTAAATGGACCTGATTCGAGTACTGGTAGCCATCCTGCTACCGCCACTGGGTGTATTTCTTCAAGTCGGTCTGGGTGGCGCCTTCTGGCTGAACATCCTGCTCACTCTGCTCGGTTATATCCCCGGCATCGTCCATGCGGTATGGATCATCGCCAAGCGGTAAAGACAGGTAACAAAGCATCCTGTCTAGATCACTGTTTCTCTTGGTCTTCTTTATTGTCAGCGCAGGAGTGAAGCCGTATGCTGGGACTACCAACAGGAGATCCCCATGAAGTTGATAGCAATGACCGCAGTCCTGGCCAGCAGTATGCTCGGCGCAAGCTGGCTATACGCAGCAGATCCCGTTTCCATAGACGTTTACCGCGATCCCAACTGCGGATGTTGTTCTGCCTGGATTGAGCATCTTAAAGAAAACGGCTTTGCGGTCAACGATCACCTGGAAAACAACATGGGATTGATAAAGCAGCAGCATGGCGTGCCTCGCGAACTGGCTTCCTGTCACACCGGTGTGATTGATGGTCGCTTCGTAGAAGGTCACGTCCCCGCTGCAGACATCCTGCGCATGCAGAATCAACCGGATCTGCTGGGACTTGCAGTACCGGGTATGCCTGTAGGTTCACCCGGAATGGAAATGGGTGATCGGCAAGACAATTACGATGTGGTTGCGGTCGAAGCCGACGGCACTCAGACAACCTTCAGCAACTATCCCTGATTTTCCGCAGGACTCAGTTCTTTTTCGAGCTGAGTCTGTCCTTGCGTTCGACCGTAAGACTCGTTTGTCGGGCTTATAACGTAGCGGTTACGCCCTCCTTCCTTGGCTTGATACAAGCACGTATCAGCTTCATGCATCCAGGCATCTACGCTAGAGTGCTGGTCCAGCACACTGCCGCCTATGGACACTGTAACCGGCCCGCCAGGTCCCTTGAGTTGCTCGGCAACGCTAGTGCGAATGTGACTTGCCGTTTTTTCCAGACCTTGGCGGGACAATTTGGGAAGCAAGAGTACAAACTCCTCGCCCCCCATGCGGAACAACCTGTCGGACTGGCGGGAAGACTGTTTGATTATGCGGGTAAACTCGATCAGGACGCGGTCCCCTGCCTTGTGTCCATGTGAGTCATTGACCTCCTTGAACAGATCAAGATCCAGTACCAACATGCCATAGCGCGTACCGTATCGCCTGTGCTCAGCCAAAGCGATCTCCAGCTCCGAATCCATTGCCCTGCGATTACCTACCCTGGTCAAAGGGTCCAGTGTAGCCAGCTCGACAAGCTGTTCGCGCTGACGACGCCCACGGTAGGCAAACACCGATGCAAAAAAACTGGCAATCAGACAAGTAACAAAAAACGATGTCATCTGATAGAGGCTTTCAAACACTACACCCGGATGCAGGTAACCGTAAATACAGATAGCCAGAAGCGAACAGAAGGTTGCCGCAGCGCTTTGTAGGGGGGGTACAACAAAGAAGTTGAACAGGATGAGGGTATAGAACCAGAACAGGCCATTGACGCCCAGTTTGATCGCTACCAGGAACGTACCAATCGAATAGACCACCGCAAGGAATTGGCCCGGCTTCAGGGTATTACCCGTTCTCCAGGCATATACCACTGCAATACAGGTACTGCAGACCATAACAGCGTCCACACCGCCAACGAGCAAGTTGCCCTCGAGTAGACGGTACACCGTATAGGGGGTAATCCCGATCAGGGAACAGATCCCTACCAGGGTAATGATGGATAACTGAAAGTCGCCCTTAAGGCGCATCCAGACATTGTGCATGTGGCCATTGCCTGCTTTTTTTATTGTGCAACCCGATCATAGTCGGGATTGTTTCGCAGTGCGAACCTTACAACCAGATAGTGTCTCAGACAAGAGGCAGTTGTGCGGCGGGCAAAGCTGACTCACGCCTTGACGCTTTCCAATTAACTCCTGGAGTGAGGCTCCGATAAGGCTCAGTCTCATTTCCGTGATGCAAGGTGGGTCAGACTTTGGATTCGGCGCTTTGCTGAATGCGTTTGACCATGGCTTTCAAGCCGTTTCCTCGGGTCATGCTCAAATGCTTGAGCAAATTCAGCTCTGCGAAATACTGCTCAATATCGAAGTCCCGTATTTCCTCGGGCGTTTTGCCATTATAGGCTGCGAGAACCACCGCAAGCAGCCCCTTGACGATAAAAGCATCACTGTCGGCATCAAAGTACAGCCGTCCGTCCTTTTCATGACCCACCAGCCAGACCTGACTCTGGCATCCACGCACGATATGGTCGTCCGAACGCTGTGCTTCATCCAGGGGGGGAAGCTCACGACCCAGGTCGATGATGTATTTATAACGATCTTCCCAGGTGTCGAAGAAAGACAGCGTATCGATAATATCGTCGCTGGTGACTTCGGTGCCAAACTGACTCATGGTCTGCGTTTCCTTAAAAGAACATGCCGGTAGCGAGTTGAGCTTCTTCGCTCATCATTTCGCGGGACCAGGCCGGATCGAACACCAGATCAACCTTGACGGCCTCTACATTGGGTACCCGGCGTACTCGGTACTCCACGTCCCCTACCAGGACTGGACCCATACCGCAGGCGGGTGCCGTCAGGGTCATGCGGATATCCACACGCTTTCGTTCCTGATCAACCTCGACAGCGTAGATGAGCCCCAGATTCACCAGATCAACCGGGATCTCGGGGTCATATACTGTGCGCAATGCTTCCCATACCTGCTCTTCGTGAATCTGGTCATCTGTTGGCTCGGGAAAGCTGAGAAGCTCGGGCTCAAGGCCAAGCTTGTCCGCATCAGTGCCGTCCACGCGAACCATCTGGCCGTGATAGGTCACCGTATAATTCCCACCCAGAGCCTGGGTGATGGTGACAAAAGTATCCTTGGGAATGGTCAGCGGCGTGCCGTCCGGAACCCGGCGCGCAGGACAATCTGCCTGCGCAACCACCATACGTCTTTCCATCTGTAGGTCTGCCTTAATTCACGCTGAAACTTTCGCCGCAACCACACTCGTCGATGACGTTGGGATTGACGAAACGAATCTGTTTGTTGATGCCCTCCTTGACCAGATCGATTTGCGTGCCACTGAGAATCGGCAGGCTATCGCCATCGACGAAAAGCTCTATCTCGCCATCGAGCTGGTAGCGCAGGTCACTCTCGGCGCCCTGCTCGACCATATCGATCACGTACATGAAACCCGTACAGCCACTCTTTTTAACACTCAGCCGGACGGAACGTCCTGGCTGGCTGGCAAGTTGACGACGGAAATGTTCCAAAGCAGCGGGAGTAACTGTTACCACCTGACTGCCCGGATCAAAGGATTCAACGCTCATGCATGACTCCTATAGGAACTGTCTGACCTTGGCCAATGCCTCGAACAAACGATCAACATCGGCAAAGGTATTGTAGATACTGAAACTGGCGCGGATAGTGCCAGGAATACCGAACTGGTCCATGATCGGCTGCGCGCAGTGATTACCTGTGCGCACCGCAACACCCTGCTGGTCGAGCAGCATGCCCACGTCGTGGGGATGGGCGCCCTCCAGCAAGAAGCTCATCACCGCGACCTTGTCCTTGGCCGTGCCTACCAGTTTCATACCCGGGGTATCAAGGGCACGTTGCTGAGCATAGGCAAGCAGAGCATCTTCGTGGTCGGCAGCCCCTTCCCGATCAAGGCTCTGCACATAATCCACGGCAGCACCCATGCCGATCACGCTGGCAATATCCGGTGTGCCTGCCTCGAATTTGTAAGGCAATTGATTATAGGTGGTCCCATCGAAACTGACTGATTCGATCATCTCGCCACCGCCCTGATAGGGGGTCATGCTTTCGAGTAAGTCGAGGCGGCCATAAAGCACGCCAAGACCCGTAGGACCAAAGAGCTTGTGCGCGGAAAACACATAGAAATCGCAGTCGAGCGCCTGCACGTCGACCGGCCAATGACTGATGGCTTGCGCACCATCCACGAGACAGAGTGCACCGTGATCGTGGGCCAGTTTCACAATGTCCGCTATCGGGTTGATGCTACCGAAGGCATTGGATACATGGCCGCAGGCAATCATGCGAACCCGATCATCCAGCATAGCCACCAGTCCCTGCATATCGATGGTGCCAGTGGCGTCAACTGGAATAGCCTCTACGGTGGCGCCGACTTCGGCTGCGACCATCTGCCAGGGAACTATGTTGGAATGATGCTCCATCGCTGAAACGAGAACGCGGTCGCCCTTGTTGAGGTTCGCTCTGCCCCAACTGGCAGCCACCAGATTGATACTCTCGGTGGTACCCCGGGTCCAGATCACCTGACGTGCTTCAGCGGCGTTGATAAACCGGGCAACCTTGCTTCGCGCTGCCTCGAACTTTTCGGTAGCCCGCTCGGCCAGCGCATGTGCACCGCGGTGCACGTTGCTGTTGTCCTGCTGATAGTAATCGACGATCGCCTGAATGACCGCCTGGGGCTTCTGCGTGGTCGCCGCGTTATCCAGGTAAACCAGTGGATGTCCGTTTACCTGCTGGTGCAGGATCGGGAAATCCATCCTCACCTGCTCAGCATCAAACGCGGTAACTGCCTTCAGTGCCGGATCAGTCATAGGCCAATTGTCCTATCTTGCCGCTTTTGCGGCCAAACAGCTCGGCCAGACGCGGGCGCAGGTAGTGCTGTATCGAGGGCTCCGGTACGTCGTTGAGCAGCTCGTTTATAAAGCCGAAGCTGAGCATGCTCATGGCCTCGGCGTGGGACACACCGCGGCTCTGGAGATAAAACAGCGACGTCTCGTTAAGCTGACTGATAGTAGCGCCATGGGCGCACCGTACGTCGTCGGCGTAGATCTCAAGCTCCGGTTTGGTATTGATCTCGGCATTGTGCGAGGTCAACAGGTTCTTGTTACTCAGTTCGGCCAGCGTCTTCTGCGCGTGCGGATGAATATGAATACGCCCGTTGAACACGGCCTTGGATGAGTCTCCGACAATACCGCGGAAAACCTCGTTAGTGGTGCAATGCGGTACGCAGTGCTCGACGTTGGTGTGATAGTCGATCAACTGCTTGTTGCGTGGCAGGTAGACACCATGCAGCTCCAGATGCGCACCTTCACCACGGTGGTTGACCTGGTAATCAATGCGCTTGAGACGGCTACCCTGGGCGATAGTAAAGCCATAGAAGCGGGCAGAACGATGCAGATCCACATGCACACCACCCACATGCAGCAGGTCTTCCTGCTCAAGGTTGATACGGTAGTGCTGAACTTGCGCGTTATTGCCGACGACAACCTCTGTCAGGCAGTTAACAAAGCCGTTCTGTTGCTCGCTACTTGAAGCATAATGCTCAATCAACTCCGCCTGGCTATTCTCTTCCAGAACCACCAGCACGCGCTGGTTACTGATGGCCGGCTCGGCGGCTGGCGTAGAGACATTGATGATATACACCGGCTTGGCGAGCTTTTCGCCACGGGGAACATGAATCAGCAGACCGTCCGCAGTCCAGGCATTGCTCAACGCAGCAAAGAGGTGGCGACCGGAATCAACCACGGCGCCAAGATGCTCCTGCACCAGTTCGCGCTGGGTCTCGTCGGCGTCGGCGAAACGCACCACACCCGCAGGTAAGGCGCTGGATTCACCAGGCATGAACTGCCCGTTGACGAAAACCAGGCGGATGGCATCAAGCTCATCGATCGGCTCAATATCCTGCTTCCAATCCGTACCTGGAGATGTACCCCAAGTGCCCGAAACTGCCGTTTGCAGCGGAGCAAGTGGCGTGTATTTCCAGTGCTCGGTCTTGCGGCTGGGCCAGGGAGCGGCTGACCAGTTATCCGCACCCTGCCGGCGCAGACTGGCCAACCAGTCGGGGCTTTGCTGTTGGGCGGCTAGTTCAAGCGCCCTGTTCTGAAAATCCGTCATGGTGATCAGGCCACCTCTTCTTCGAGCCAGGCATATCCCTTGGCTTCCAGCTCAAGTGCCAGACTCTTGTCACCGGATTTGACGATCCGACCGCCGGCCAATACATGGACGTGATCGGGAACGATGTAATCAAGCAAGCGTTGATAGTGGGTCACGACAATGAAGCTACGTTTGCCGTCACGCAGGCTGTTCACGCCATCGGCAACCAATTGCAGAGCGTCGATGTCCAGACCCGAATCGGTCTCGTCGAGAATGCACAGGTCTGGCGCGAGCAGCATCATCTGCATCAGCTCGTTACGCTTCTTCTCACCGCCGGAGAAACCCTCGTTTACTCCACGCTTGAGAAAGCTCGCAGGCAGATCTACACGCTTGCTGGTTTCGCGGGCCAACTTCATGAAGTCGACGGCCGAGAGCTCCGGCAGCCCGGCATGCTTGCGCCGCGCATCAAGAGAAACCTTCAGGAACTCCATGTTGCTGACACCGGGAATTTCTACCGGATACTGGAATGCCAGAAACAGGCCTTCACGGGCTCGCTCCTCGGTATCCATCTCGAGCAGATCATGCCCCTTGTAGGTAATGGAGCCGGCTGTTGCTTCGTAGCCTGGACGCCCGGCCAGAACGTTACCGAGGGTGCTCTTACCGGAGCCATTGGGCCCCATAATCGCGTGAACCTCGCCCGGCTTGATCTCGATGTCCAGGCCCTTAAGGATATCTATTTGCTCAACTTTAGCGTGCAACCCTTTGACTGATAACATATTTGACGCCCAATAACTGTGTGAATTTTATATATCTGGAGCAGACTGAAAGTCGGGATTAACCCACCGACCCTTCCAGACTGACTTCAAGCAACTTGCCTGCCTCGACCGCGAACTCCATTGGAAGCTCCTTGAATACCTCGCGGCAGAAGCCGTTGACGATCATCGAGATCGCTTTTTCGGCATCCAGTCCTCGCTGCTGGCACAGGAACATCTGGTCATCACTGACCTTGGAGGTCGTAGCCTCGTGTTCGACTACCGCTGTCGGGTTGCGGCTTTCTATATAGGGAAACGTATGAGCACCGCAGCGATCACCAATCAGCAATGAGTCGCACTGGGTAAAGTTACGCGCGCCGTCGGCACCGGGATTAAAGCGCACCAGACCACGGTAAGCACTATTGCTCTGCCCCGCAGAAATACCCTTGGCGATGATTGTGGACTTGGTGTTCTTGCCCAGGTGAATCATCTTGGTGCCGGTGTCGGCCTGCTGGAAATTATTGGTCAGAGCGACCGAATAGAACTCACCGACACTGTTATCACCCTTGAGGATGCAGCTTGGATATTTCCAGGTGACTGCAGAACCGGTCTCAACCTGAGTCCAGGAAATCTTTGCATTGGTATGGCAAATGCCGCGCTTGGTAACAAAGTTGTAGATACCACCCTTACCTTCCGCGTTACCCGGATACCAGTTCTGCACAGTCGAGTACTTGATGGTCGCGTTATCGAGTGCAACCAACTCGACGACAGCAGCGTGGAGCTGATTCTCGTCACGCATCGGTGCGGTACAACCCTCGAGGTAGCTCACTTGAGAGCCCTCCTCGGCGATGATCAGCGTGCGCTCAAACTGTCCTGTGTTCATCTCGTTGATGCGGAAATAGGTCGACAGCTCCATGGGGCAACGCACGCCCTTGGGGATGTAAACGAAGGAACCATCGGAGAAGACCGCCGAGTTAAGCGCTGCGTAATAGTTATCCTTCTGAGGGACAACGCTACCCAGATACTTTTTGACCAGCTCCGGACAACGATGCACCGCTTCACTGATAGGACAAAAGATCACGCCCGCCTCTTCCAGCTTGGCGCGGAAGGTGGTCACTACCGATACCGAATCGAATACCGCATCGACAGCAACACCGGCAAGCATCTCCTGCTCGTGGAGCGGGATCCCCAACTTTTCATAAGTACGAATAAGTTCAGGATCGACTTCGTCCAGGCTCTTCGGCTTGTCAGCCATGCTCTTGGGCGAAGAAAAATAGGAAACCGCCTGGAAATCAATTTCCGGATAATGCACGTGGGCCCATGTAGGCTCATCCATCTCCTGCCAGGCGCGGAACGCCTTTAGGCGCCACTCAAGCAGCCACTCGGGCTCGCCCTTCTTCTCGGATATGAAGCGTACAGTGCTCTCATCCAGACCGGGAGGCAGAGTATCGGATTCGATGCTGGAGTGAAATCCAGCTGCGTAATCGCGCTTGATAAGGCTTTCGACTTGTTCAGTCACGGTATCACCTCGGTCAGGCAACGGATGGTGTGAACCATCTGTCGCTGCTTATTTCAGGCAGCAGCACGGGCCAACGGTGGCCTGCACTGCATGAATCGGACGGTTCTTGTGACCGCTTCAGATAATTCGTTCCAACGTTGATGCTTTGGATGCAGAGCTGTTGATGCAGCCGCTTTGATCCTGCCGAATACGGACACGCTGAATATCTTCACGTGAAACCAGATCAGCAAGGCTGATATCGCTAAGGAAGTCGTGCAGTCGTTCGCTCAGATCAGACCATAAATGGTGCGTCAGGCAGACTTCACCCTGCTGGCAGTCACCGCGTCCAAGGCATCGTGTGGCGTCCATGGAATCGTTAACGGCTTCGACAATCTGCGCCACACTGATGGCGGAGGGACCACCGGCCAGACGATAACCACCACCAGGCCCGCGTACGCTCTCGACCAGCTTGCATCGACGCAGCTTGGCAAAAAGCTGTTCAAGATATGAAATGGACACACCTTGACGCTGTGAAATATCCGCCAGCGTGATCGGCCCCTGATCTTCGTGCAGGGCAAGATCCAGCATGGCGGTTACCGCATAGCGGCCTTTCGTTGTCAGTCGCATTAGCGATCCCGAACCGATTGGACATTGCCGCACTATGCAATAGCCAAGCGTTTTAGTCAAGTATTCAGCTGTCCTGCGACCCGCATTATAAGGCTATTTGTGCGCATCCAGAAGGCGCTGACACGTATCCATACATCCCCGCACTGATAACCGACTCAGTTGTTATTGCCTGGCCACATCAGGTCAACCGATGTTCCGACATCAATGGAAAGCAGATGATGCACAAAGAGGCTGATAGACCGGGCTGGACAATGGTATCTTCAGAGGTATATTCGAACCGTAAGAAAAGGAGTCCATCAATGAATCATTACCACGAATTCTTCATCAACGGCGAGTGGGTCCAGCCAAAAGGCGACAGGACTATCGACGTGATCAACCCAGCGACAGAACAGGTCGCTGCTACCATCGCACTGGGTAACA
Organism: uncultured Halopseudomonas sp.; assembly: GCF_963977355.1. Lineage (NCBI taxonomy): Bacteria > Pseudomonadati > Pseudomonadota > Gammaproteobacteria > Pseudomonadales > Pseudomonadaceae > Halopseudomonas > uncultured Halopseudomonas sp. The sequence continues at coordinate 54,814 of NZ_CAXBOV010000003.1, forward strand.
AGGAAGACGTCGATCTGGCTGTTGAAGCCGCCAGAAATGCCTTTGTCACCTTTTCCCAGACAACGCGCGAAGAGCGCATCGCTCTACTTGAGCGAGTCATGGAAGTTTTCATGAAGCGCCTCCCCGACGTTGCAGAAGCCATTTCCATCGAGATGGGTGCACCGGCCAAGCTCTCCAAGACTGCACAGGCGCCGTCAGGTATCGGGCACTTTTCAGCCGCTCTGGACGCGCTCAAGGAGTTCAAGTTCGAAGAAGAGATGGGCACCACGCTGGTCGTAAAGGAGCCAATTGGTGTTTGCGGTCTGATTACCCCCTGGAACTGGCCGATGAACCAGATGGCCTGCAAGGTTGCCCCCGCTCTGGCCACTGGCTGCACCATGGTTCTCAAGCCCTCTGAAGTTGCGCCCTTGTCTGCCTTGATTCTGGCTGAAGTTCTTGAAGAAGCCGGTGTACCCGCTGGTGTATTCAACCTGGTCAATGGCGACGGCCCCACTGTTGGCGCAGCCATGTCTGCACACCCCGGCATCGACATGATGTCCTTCACAGGTTCCACCGCCGCTGGCCGGATGGTCATGAAGTCCGGTGCAGACACCATCAAACGTATCGCTCTGGAGCTGGGTGGCAAGTCCGCCAATATTCTGCTTGATGATGTCGACTTTGAAAAAATGGTTGGCCATGCGGTCATGTCCTGCATGAACAATACCGGCCAGTCCTGTAACGCGCCGACTCGCCTGCTGGTACCCAACAACCGTATGGACGAAGTGGCTGCTATTGCCAACGCCGTCGCTGCCAAGGTCAAGGCTGGTGATCCGAACGCCAGCGATACTGTCATCGGCCCGGTGGCTTCGGAAAACCAGTGGAAGAAAATTCAGGGTCTGATCAAGGACGGTATCGAGGAAGGCGCTAAACTCGTCACCGGCGGTCCGGATCGTCCTGAAGGCCTCGCGACGGGCTTTTATGTCAAGCCGACTGTGTTCAGCCACGTAACTAACGACATGCACATTGCTCGCGAAGAAATCTTTGGGCCCGTGCTGTCGATCATCGGTTATGAAGATGAAGAAGATGCTGTGCGCATTGCCAACGACACCGTCTATGGGCTGTCTGGCTATGTATCCTCCTCCAATCTGGATCGTGCACGTAATGTTGCTCGCCGCATTCGTACCGGCATGGTGCACCTCAACGGCGCTCCGCTGGACAACAAGGCGCCCTTTGGCGGTTACAAGGAATCAGGTATCGGCCGTGAGTGGGGCCACTACGGCTTCGAGGATTTCCTCGAGGTCAAGTCCATCTTCGGTTACAACGTTGCTGCCAAGTAAGCAGACCGCCGGGGCTACCCCGGCGCCTGTTTTCTGAACACAAAAAAGCCAGCTTACGCTGGCTTTTTTGTGTCTGGTGCAAAAGTGAAAATGGATCCCCACCTTCGCGGGGATGACATTTTCTCAAACATACTGCCCCTATGGAGCGCCGTCCGTTAACCGAGTGACTTGATCGCCTCGATCATTTGCGCCATCACCTTCTGGGCATCACCGTAGACCATGGAGGTATTGTCGGCATAGAACAGTTCGTTCTCTACCCCGGAGTACCCCTTGCCCTGCCCGCGTTTGACCACATAGGCAGTCTGCGCCATATCCACATTGAGGATCGGCATACCGTAGATCGGACTCGACTTCTTGGTTCGCGCAGCCGGGTTAACAACGTCGTTGGCACCCAGTACGATTGCAACATCCGCCTGGGCGAAGTCCTCGTTGATGTCTTCCAGGTCAAAGATGATGTCGTAAGGCACGCCAGCTTCCGCCAGCAATACGTTCATGTGACCAGGCATACGGCCGGCAACCGGATGGATAGCAAAGCGCACGTCAACGCCCTGCTTCTGCAGCATCTTCACGAACTCGTAGAGTTTGTGCTGAGCCTGGGCAACTGCCAGGCCGTAACCCGGAACGATGATGACCTTATTGGCGTAATACATCGCGATTGCCGCATCGGAGGCTTCTGCCGCTTTCATGCTGCCTTCGATCTCGCTGTCGCCGGCATCGGCTGTCTCGCCGAACTGACTGAAGATTACGTTGGACACCGGACGATTCATTGCCTTGGCCATCATCAGCGTCAGCAGCGTACCCGCCGAACCAACCACGGTACCGGCAATGATCATCGCAGGGTTCTGCAGCACGAAACCTTCAAATGCAACAGCCAGACCGGTAAAGGCGTTGTACAGGGAGATCACCACTGGCATGTCGGCGCCGCCAATCGGGTTGGTCAGCATGACACCCAACACCAGCGACAGAATGAAGAATACTGATACCAGTGTGATGGACACCTCGCTTGCCATGCCCGCGGTAGTGATTGCCGCGCCAGTTGCCAATGCCAGAAAAAACAGCACCGCATTGAGCGCTTGCTGGCCAGGCAGACGGATGGTCTTGTTGATTCGACCATCAAGCTTGGCCCAGGCAATCAATGAGCCCGACAGCGCCACAGCACCAATAAGGCCGCCAAGTACGGCAAGTACAGTCACTACCAGCCCGTGGGACTGAGCGTTACCCGAAAACAGCTCGATAGCGGCAATTGCAGCTGCCGCGCCGCCACCCATACCGTTATACAGGGCAACCATCTGCGGCATATCAGTCATGGCGACTTTCTTGCCGCTGTACCAGGCCCAACCAATGCCTATGCCAAGCGCTATGACAACCAGCACCAGGTTGACCCATACATGGGGCTGAGCTTTTTCGTTAACGTCCAGGCCATAGAGGAAAGCCACAGCCACGGCGATAACCATACCCCAGCCGGCAACAACAATACCTGAGCGAGCAGTTACCGGACTCGCCATGCGCTTGAGTCCGTAAATAAACAACAGGGCCGCAAGAAAATAGGCCGCTTCGATTATCAGCGTTGTATCCATGACCTATTCCTTATCCGACGTTGAGGCTTTGTCAGCGCGCTTGTCGCTGGTTTTGAACATCTGCAGCATGCGCTCGGTCACAACGTAACCGCCCGCTGCGTTGCCCGCCCCCAGGAGTACGCCGAAGAAGCCGATAACCTGTTCCAGTGGTGTCGCCGCATTCAACAGCGCCCACATGGCACCTACGACAACAATACCGTGGATGAAGTTGGAACCGGACATCAGGGGCGTGTGCAGAATCGCCGGAACGCGACCGATGATCTCGTAGCCGGTAAAGGCGGCGAGCATAAAGATATACAGGGCAACAAACCCGGTAATAGTGGTTGTAGCGTCCATGATCATTCCCCCGTAGTGGTTTCGGCTGCTTTTCGGGCCGCTTCGTTCTTGATTTCACCGTCATGAGTCAACACGGCGCCCGCCAGAACCTCGTCTTCCCAGTCGATAGTCAATTCACCATCCTTGACCATCAGGCTGATAAGAGCCAACAGGTTGCGCGAGTACAACTCTGATGCGTGCTCCGCAAGGTGGCTGGGAATATTCAGTGGCGCGACGATGGTGGTCGGACCAACCTCGACGGTGTCGCCGGGCTGAGTCAGGGGCGTATTGCCGCCGCCCTCTGCCGCAAGGTCAACAATCACCGAGCCTGGCTTCATGCCGAGGATCTGGGATTCACTGATGATTTTGGGGCTGGGACGACCTGGAATGGACGCTGTAGTGATTACCGCATCGGCATTCTGGATATGGCGGGTAAGCACCTCATCAACCTTGGCCTGTTCTTCCGATGTCAACTCTCGGGCATAACCGCCAGAACCGCTGGCAGATACCCCGGTATCAACGAATTTGCCGCCTACGGACTCAACCTGCTCTTTCACCTCCGGACGAACGTCATAGCCCTCTACGATTGCACCGAGCCGCTTAGCCGTAGCCAGAGCCTGCAAGCCTGCTACCCCGGCCCCCATTACAAGGATGCGCGCCGGGCGAAGTGAACCCACAGCCGTGGTCATCATTGGCAAAATACGGTTGAGATTGGTCGCTGCTAGCAAAGCGGCATAATAACCGGCCAGAGCTGCCTGGGAAGACAAGGCATCCATGGCTTGTGCACGGGTAATGCGCGGCACAAGCTCCATCGCAAAACAGGTAATCTTGTGATCACGCAAGGCCTGCACGATAGGGGCTTCACGGTGTGCATAAACAAAGCAACAGAGCACGGTGCCGGGTTTCATCTGCTCGATTTCCGCGATCGATGGCGGTTGCACACGAAACACCAGATCGACACCGGTAGGTGGCTCGGCAACCTTGACGCCCACTTTTTCATAAGCAGCGTCGGGAATCCTGGCGGCTTCACCGGCTCCCGGCTGAAAGCTGATTTCGATCCCGAGTTTGGAAAGTTTTTCCGCTACCACTGGGACCAGGGCAACGCGCTTCTCGTGCAGTCGGGTTTCCCCGGGGACAAACAACTGAACAGTCATGACAGACCCTTCGCTTCAAAAGATGGCCTATCATAGACCATCGTCTGGGTTGTTTGCGATAGGGCGCCCTGTTATGGAGCGCTGGGTACGCTCAGGCTGGCTGCGGCTCAAACTCCCGAGCCACCTCGTCCATCAACTGTGCGTTATTGTGCTGCCAGGGATGGAAATCCTCTCGAAAGAAATCGCGGTACGCTGGAATCAAACGAGTAAAAAATCCTTTTGGTCCCCAAAGCCAGACCATACCGTTCCACCACGTACCAAAATTCAGTTTCCCATCCTTTCTAAGCATGTGCAGCGTGCCCTTGGTGACATCCTTGAGAAAGAAGAAGGTCGCCTGACGCATCGCCTTGCGTAGGATCTTGCGGTCTCCTGACACCTGCATATAAACGTCAAAGGCGACTGCCTTATGCTCGGTTTCCTCCAGGGCATGCCAGCGCCAGAGTCGCTGCATTTCCGGGTTGGCCTTATCTATCCATTCCGGTTCACTCAGCAGCGCATTAGCCAAAATCGCCGTAAAATGCTCCATCGCAACCGTACCGGCCAACTGGCGATCCGGAGAAAACTGCTTCTGCACGAACCTGATACGCCGCTTGACGTGCATCTCCAATCGATCGATGTCATACCCAAGTGCCCGCAATCGGTTGTTGTAATCGATATGTTCGCGGCTGTGATGACCTTCCTGACCGATGAAGCCACGGATCTGCTCCTGTAGCACCGGATCGGTGATTTGATCACGAAACTGGCGTACCGAATCGATGAAATAGCGCTCGCCATCCGGAAACAAAACCGACATGGCGTTGAAAAAATGGGTCTTGAATGGGTCATTGCCGTGCCAGTAGCGCGGTAGCGGGTCCGGCAGGCTGAAATCCATACGACGCGGACGTATTTGCAGGTGTGCAGGCGTAAGACTCATATCGACTCCTGAGGCAAGCGAGGCTTATTGCCCCGTTCTAATGTATCTCGCGATAGTAGGCTTTCAGTTTGACAAGTAACAGGTCGGATACAGCCATTTACCAAGGCGTATATGGCGTAGATCGAAGAGAGGGTACCTCTGGCTGGCACATTTCTTGATTGAGGCTAGGGTTAAAAAGTACTCCTTGCGAACCTAACTACTCAGGAAGAGCCATGACAGCGATCATTGATTTTCTCAATACTATCTTCTGGGGCTATGTCCTCATCTACGGGCTTTTGGCGGTCGGTGTGTTCTTCACGATTCGCCTGGGCTTCCTGCAATTTCTCAATTTTGGCGAAATGATCCGGGCGATCAGGGGCTCCCGTCAAAGCGACAAGAACGGGATCTCTCCCTTTCAGGCCCTGGCAACCAGTCTGGCGTCCAGGGTAGGAACGGGGAATCTTGCGGGCGTGGCAGTCGCTTTGTATCTGGGTGGCGCGGGCGCGATTTTCTGGATGTGGATGGTTGCCCTGGTCGGCATGGCAACCGCCTATTCAGAAAGCACCCTGGCCCAGCTATACAAGATCCGCGATGGCAGTGGGCAGTACAGGGGCGGGCCGGCTTTCTATATTTCCCAAGGGCTGAATGCGCCCTGGGCCGGCGGTGTATTTTCTGTTTGCCTGATCATCTCCTTCGGACTTGTTTTCAATGCGGTTCAGGCAAACTCAATCGCCGATGCGATGGAAGGTGCTTTCGGTTTTTCCAAGATGTGGGTGGGTATCGGCCTGGCAATAGGAGCAGCTCTGGTCATTTTCGGAGGAATACGCTCAATTGCCCGCTTCGCCGAGATTATTGTGCCGTTCATGGCTGGAGCTTATGTATTGATGGCCCTGGTGGTCATGGCCATTAACATCACTGATGTTCCGGGCGTGCTGGCGACTATTGTCCGAAGTGCATTCGGGCTGGAAGAAGCCGCCGGAGGTGTGGCTGGCTCCGTGACTGCTGCGATGTTGAACGGCATCAAGCGTGGGCTGTTTTCCAACGAAGCAGGCATGGGATCGGCGCCGAACGTGGCAGCTACAGCAACCCCCGCGCCCCACCACCCCTCATCCCAGGGTCTGGTACAGGCGCTGGGTGTATTTATCGACACCATAGTGATCTGTACTGCTACGGCGGTCATGATCCTGCTCTCCGGCGTGCTTGAACCTGGCTCGGGCATTACCGGCACCCAGCTGACCCAGCAAGCCATGGCTTCCCATATTGGGGTGAGCGGTACCTACTTTATCGCTATTGCCATATTGTTTTTCGCCTTCACCTCGATCGTAGCCAATTACTCCTACGCGGAAAACGCGATGACGTTTCTGGGCATGGGTAACAGAACCGGCTTTACCGTGTTGCGCATTGCAGCTCTGGGCATGGTCGTCTGGGGATCGATGCAGGCAGTCTCTACGGTATTCAACGCCGCTGATGCGTCCATGGGCCTGATGGCTACGGTAAATCTGATCGCCATCGTGCTGTTATCCGGTACCGTGGCGAAACTGACCAAGGATTATCTCGCCCAACGCAAGGAGGGTCTGGTGCCCACCTTCAAGCTCAAGGATTTCCCCGAACTGAAAGACAAGATCAAGAACGATATCTGGAGGTAAAACAGCAAGGCATACGTATAAAAAAGGCAGCCCGTAGGCTGCCTTTTTTCTGACTGGCTGTGTTCAATCAGTCCTTGATACGCCAGGTGGTCCCGCCCTTACCATCCTCAAGCACAACACCCTTGTCGGTCAGCGCATCACGTATGCGATCAGACTCGGCCCAGTTCTTGTCAGCACGAGCCTGAAGCCGCGCCTTGATCAAGGCCTCGATTTCTGCGGCATCGACCTTGCCGCTGCCGCCGGCCTGGAGAAACATATCCGGATCAAGCTGCAAAAGTCCGAGGTTACCGGCCAACTCACGTAGCCGTGCCGCGAGTGCTGCGGCAGATTCCGGATCGCCATCTTTGAGGCGGTTGACTTCACGCACCATATCGAACAACACAGCGCAGGCCTCAGGCGTATTGAAATCATCATCCATTGCTGCACCGAAGCGCTCGACAAAATCATCACCACCGGCAGGCTGGGCGTCAGGCAGGCCCTTGAGTGCGTGATAGAAACGCTCAAGTGCACCCCTGGCTTCCTTGAGGTTATCTTCCGAATAGTTGATGGAGCTTCGGTACTGGCTGGACACCAGCAGATAGCGCACCACTTCAGGATGATATTTTTGCAGTACCTCGCGGATAGTGAAGAAATTGCCCAGTGACTTGGACATTTTCTCGCCGTCTACGCGCACGGCGCCAGCGTGCATCCAGGCCATAGCGTAGGGCTTTTCATTGGCCGCTTCGCTCTGCGCTATTTCGTTCTCGTGATGCGGAAACACCAGATCCGGTCCGCCACCGTGGATGTCAAAGGTGTCACCCAGACAGCAGTTGGACATGACCGAGCATTCGATATGCCAACCGGGACGACCCTCTCCCCAAGGCAAGGACCAGCTAGGCTCACCCGGCTTTACTGCCTTCCAGAGCACGAAATCCAGCGGATCTTCCTTGGCCTCGTCCACTTCTACCCGCGCACCGGACCGCAGATCCTCGATCTTCTTACGTGACAGCTTGCCGTAACCATCAAACTTGCCCACGCGGTAATAGACATCGCCATTGCCTGGAGCGTACGCGTAGCCCTTGTCAATCAGCGTCTGAATCATTGCATGCATGCCCGGCACGTGATCACTCGCGCGTGGCTCCATGTCGGGTCGCAATACATTCAGGCGGGCTTCATCCTCGTGCATTGCGGCGATCATACGATTGGTCAGTACCTGAAAAGTCTCGCCGTTCTCATTGGCGCGACGGATGATCTTGTCGTCGATATCAGTAATGTTGCGCACATAGGTCAGCTTGTAACCGCGAAAGCGCAACCACCGGGCGACCACGTCAAAGGCAACCATCACTCGCGCATGACCAATGTGGCAGTAGTCGTAAACGGTCATACCGCATACATAAAGCCGTACATGATTATCTTCCAGCGGCTTGAGCGGTGCTTTGGCTTTTGTCAGCGTGTTGTAAATCGAAAGCCCCATTATTGCCCCCAGGAATCGCGTAGCGTCACAGTGCGGTTGAACACCAGACGGTCCGGCCGCGAATCCTTGCTGTCGACACAGAAATAGCCTTCGCGCTCAAACTGGAAGCGCTCTTCAGCAGCCGCACTCGCCAGCGAGGGCTCGGCCCGGCAGCCACTGAGCACAACCAGAGACTCAGGATTGATATTCTCCAGAAAGGTACCACCCTCCTCGCTCTTGTCGGGATTGGAAGCACGGAACAGACGGTCATAAAGACGCACTTCGCATTCCAGACTCTGCGCCGCTGGCACCCAGTGGATCACACCCTTTACCTTGCGACCTTCAGGATTCTTGCCAAGGGTCTCAGGGTCATAGGAGCACAGCAGCTCGGTAATATTACCGTCTGCATCGGTAACGGCCTCATCGGCACGGATAACATAACTGCCGCGCAGACGCACTTCGCCACCGGGTATCAGACGCTTGTAGCCCTTGGGCGGCTCAACCATGAAGTCGTCCTGGTCGATGTAGATCTCACGGCTGAATGGTAGCTCGCGCGTACCTATATCTGCTTTGGGGTGTCTTGGCAGGTGCAGTTCTTCGATCTGGTTGTCCGGATAGTTGGTAATGGTCACCTTCAGCGGGCGCAGCACGCACATGGCCCGCGGCGCGTTGGCGTCCAGATCATCACGAATACAGAATTCCAGCACACCCATATCGACGACCGCATCGGAACGTGTCACGCCAATTCGTTCACAGAAATCACGCAACGACCCCGGTGTATAACCCCGGCGGCGGAAGGCGCTTAGAGTCGACATACGTGGATCATCCCAGCCATCAACATGGCCTTCGTCGACCAACTGCTTGAGCTTGCGCTTGCTGGTAACCGTGTAATTGAGGTTCAGCCGCGCGAATTCGTACTGACGTGGCTGGGCCTGCACCGGAAGGTTATTCAGGAACCACTCGTACAGCGGACGGTGGTCCTCGAACTCCAGGGTACAGATCGAGTGGGTAACACCCTCTATGGCATCAGACTGGCCGTGGGTAAAATCATAGCTCGGGTACACGCACCACTTGTTCCCCGTCTGATGGTGATGGGCATGGCGAATACGATAAAGAATCGGGTCACGCAGATTCATGTTTGGCGCGGCCATGTCGATCTTCGCCCGCAGAGCTTTGGCGCCATCGGGAAATTCACCGGCTGTCATGCGCGCGAACAGATCAAGGTTGTCCTCGACGCTACGGTCGCGGAACGGGCTGTTCTTGCCCGCTTCGGTAAGATTACCGCGGTATTCGCGTGCCTGATCAGAGTTGAGATCGCAGACATAGGCCTTGCCCGCGCGAATCAGTTCGATTGCCCAGGCATGCAGCTGGTCGAAATAATCCGAGGCAAAACGAATATTGCCTTTCCATTGGAAACCCAGCCACTCTACATCCTGTTTGATGGCGTCGATGTATTCCTGCTCTTCCTTCGCTGGATTGGTATCGTCGAAGCGAAGATGGCAATCACCACCGAATTCATCGGCCAGACCGAAATTCAGACAGATCGACTTGGCGTGGCCGATATGCAGGTAACCGTTGGGTTCAGGCGGGAAACGGGTGACGATCCTGTCATGTTTGCCGCTCTCCAGATCGGCGCGGACAAGCTGGCGCAGGAAGTGTGCGGGTGCGGTGGTTTCCGGTTTGTTCATAGGATATGCAAGACTCGATACGGGTGAAGCCGCCGGGGCGTCACGGATTTTGGCTAGGCCATGTTGGCCAAAACGCTTATCATACCGCAAAGTGTCAAGCGCCTGAACGCAGTATGCGGATTGGCGCCAAGCAGAATTCAAATCTAGCCCGAGGACTGAGCATATGGTCAAGCTGCATACCAATTACGGCGTTATCACCCTGGAACTGTTCGAGGACAAGGCGCCGCAAACGGTCGAGAATTTCAAGCAATATGTCCGCGATGGCCATTATGACAACACTATCTTCCATCGTGTTATTCCGAACTTCATGGTCCAGGGCGGCGGTTTTGAACCCGGCATGAAACAGAAAGATACCCGGGCGGTGATCAAGAACGAAGCCAATAACGGCGTCAGCAACAGCGTAGGTACCGTTGCCATGGCCCGCACCATGGAACCCCACTCTGCCAGCGCCCAGTTCTTTATCAATGTTGCCGACAATGATTTCCTCAATCACAGTGCCGAAACTGTTCAGGGCTGGGGTTATGCGGTCTTCGGCAAGGTCAGCGACGGCATGGATGTAGTGGAGAAGATCAAATCCGTTCCTACGACCATGCGTTCCGGTCATCAGGATGTACCCGCCGACGATGTCATCATCGAGCGCGCTGAACTGGCCGAGTAAGCATTACCGATGCGCTATCTGTTCATTTCAGATTTGCACCTGCAGCCTGAACGCTCGGATATCACCCGGGCGTTTCTGCATTGTATGGATACGCGAGCCCGCCTGGCCGATGAGCTGTATATTCTCGGGGACTTTTTTGAGGTCTGGCTAGGCGATGACGAACAGAACTCACTAGCGACCGAGGTCATCAACGCCCTCGCTCGGCTTTCAGCGGCAGGAACGCGAATATATGTCATGCATGGCAACCGGGATTTCCTGCTAGGTAAGCGTTTTTGTCGCGCTGCGGGTTGCACGCTACTGCCAGATCCCCATGTTGTGCAGTTAAATGGTGAGCAGGTGTTACTCATGCACGGTGACAGCCTGTGCACTGACGACCTGGCCTATATGAAGATGCGGCGTTTACTGCGCAATCCGCTGAGCCTTTTCATACTGAATAATCTGTCCCTGGCCCAACGCCGCAAGATTGGCCGTAAATTGCGCAATGAAAGCCGGGAACAGACCCGCCAGAAGCCCAGCGATATCACCGATGTCAACCTTGGTCAGGTAGCCGAAACCATGCGCAAACACAGGGTGCGCACCCTCATACACGGCCATACGCACCGCCCCGTCGTCCATCAAATGATCATGGAAGGTGAGCCAGCGCAACGCATAGTGCTGGGCGACTGGGATACCTCTGGCTGGTATCTTGAGGTGGACGAAAATGGCTATCGGCTCGAGTCTTTTCCCTTATCTTGACCCAAAGGTCGCATTGCATAACACATGCCGTTCTTATTACGCATTTGGAGCGGGTACGGCAGGCTGTTATACTTTCGTGCTAAACGATCACGGAAGATCACTCACATAATCGATTTCAGATCTGGCCTAGAGTAGGAGATACATAGTGGAACGCGAATTCATGGAGTTTGACGTTGTCATCGTGGGCGCCGGGCCTTCGGGTCTCGCCGCCGCTTGTCGCATCAAGCAGCAAGCAGCCGAAGCCGGCCAGGAAGTCAGCGTTTGTGTAGTAGAAAAGGGTTCCGAAGTGGGTGCCCACATTCTGTCCGGTGCTGTTTTCGAGCCGCGCGCCCTCAACGAACTTTTCCCTGACTGGAAAGAGCTGGGCGCTCCGTTGAACGTCCCGGTAACCGGCGATGACATCTATATGCTTACCGGTGAAGACAAGTCGGTAAAATTGCCCAACATGCTGGTCCCCAAGACCATGCACAACGAAGGCAACTACATCATTTCCCTGGGCAACCTGTGCCGCTGGATGGCAGAACAGGCCGAGAATCTCGGTGTAGAGGTTTATCCGGGATTTGCCGCACAGGAAGCGCTGATTGACGAAAACGGCGTGGTGCGCGGCATTCTGACTGGCGATCTGGGTGTTGACCGTGAAGGCAACCCGAAGGAAGGCTTCTATACCCCCGGCATGGAATTGCGCGCCAAATATACCCTGTTCGCTGAAGGCTGCCGCGGCCACATCGGCAAGCAGCTGATCAAGCGCTACGATCTGAATTCCGACGCTGATGCACAGCACTACGGTATTGGTATCAAGGAAATCTGGGACATAGACCCATCCAAGCACAAGGAAGGCCTAGTGGTTCACACGGCCGGCTGGCCGCTGGAAGTAACCGGCAATGAAAACACCGGTGGCTCTTTCCTTTACCACACCGAGAACAACCAGGTGCTTGTAGGTCTGATTGTTGACCTGTCCTATTCCAACCCGCACCTTTCGCCTTTTGATGAATTCCAGCGTCTGAAGCACCACCCGGTTATCAAGCAATACCTGGAAGGTGGCAAACGTGTTTCTTACGGTGCTCGCGCGATCTGCAAGGGTGGCTTGAACTCACTGCCGAAGATGGTATTCCCCGGCGGTGCGCTTATCGGTTGCGATCTGGGCACGCTGAACTTCGCCAAGATCAAGGGTAACCACACTGCGATGAAGTCCGGCATGCTTGCCGCTGACGCCATTGTCGAGGCATTGAAGGCCGGCAGTGAAGGCGGTGATGAACTGGCTGCCTACCCGGAGAAGTTCAAGTCCAGTTGGTTGTATGAAGAGCTTTTTGGCTCACGCAACTTCGGCCCGGCGATCCACAAGTTCGGTGCGCTGATGGGTGGTGCATTCAACTTTGTCGACCAGAACATCTTCGGCGGCAAGATACCGATGACCCTGCGCGACAAGACTCCGGACTATGCGTGCATGAAAAAGGCCTCCGAAGCGCCCAAGATCAACTATCCCAAGCCTGACGGGGTATTGAGCTTCGACAAGCTGTCCTCGGTGTTCATTTCTAACACCAATCACGAGGAAGACCAGCCAGTCCACCTGACCCTCAAGGATCCGAGCATCCCGATCGGCACAAACCTGCCCCTGTACGATGAGCCAGCGCAGCGTTATTGTCCGGCCGGCGTATACGAGGTAGTGACCCAGGATGATGGTGAGAAACGCTTCCAGATCAACGCCCAGAACTGTGTGCACTGCAAGACCTGTGATATCAAGGACCCTTCGCAGAACATCAACTGGGTTGCACCGGAAGGCACTGGCGGCCCGAATTATCCGAACATGTAAGCGTATTATCTGCACTCTGCACTAACAAAAACCCCGGCAATAGCCGGGGTTTTTGCGTTCATGAACTGCTACAAGTCAGTAATTACCGGCTGCCAATTGAAGCTCATCCTTCAGTGCTATTACATCCACTGCCACGGTCAGTTTGTGCTCTCCGCCTCCGGTCATAACGCCCTTGAGTGGCGTCACATCTGCGAAGTCGCGACCCCAGCCGAGAATGATGTATCGCTCATCAGGCGTACAGCCGTTGGTAGGGTCAATCTCCAGCCAGCCCCAACCTGGAATGAATACTGAAACCCAGGCATGGGTAGCGTCGGCGCCTAACAACTTCTCCTGACCCGGCGGCGGCAATGTCTCCATGTAGCCGCTGACATAACGTGCTGCAAGACCGAGCGAACGCATACAACCAATAGCCAGATGGGCAAAATCCTGGCAGACACCCCGTTTAGTGGCCAGAACTTCACTCAGTGGGGTCGCCACGGTCGTTGAATCCGGATCGTAGGCGAACTCGTTGAAAATGCGCAAATTCAGATCCAGTACGGCATCGAGCATATTGCGCCCTGGCTGGAAGCTGTTCAGCGCATAGCGTGCCAGACTTTCATGCTGACGTACGAAGGGCGAATCAAGGACGTAAAGGCGTGCATCCAGACAGTCGCGGTTACTGTATCGCGGATCAGCCATTGTATCCCTGACCGCCTGCTCCCAGGCAATGGTAGAGAAGAAATCCTGCGTAGGCCTCGGGCGCGTTTCTATCTCGCTGGTCACGCTCACCTGGAGCTCGTCGTGCAATGCTTCCAGGGAAAAATACACCACCCTGTTACCAAAGAAATCGGTGCGCTCGCGCATACGCACGGGCGCAGGAGAAATCTCTACCTGTGCATTACTGCAGTGCTGCCACGCAAGATTACGAGGCAGAATACGCGCTTCGTTATGGCTCAGGCTGGCAGAGCTGCTGTATTCATAACGCGTGGTGTGGCGCAGCTGGAATTTCATGACAATTTACTCTACTCGGGTGTTATTACCATGGTGCATCGTTACCAGCTGGCGAGGCGCCTCGACATGACTGAAATGGCTGTGCGAGATGGCGTTCGACAATTCCGACATGGGTTCGATCAAATCATCCAGCAGGGTTGTAAGTGCTTCCCGGGCAGACTCTGAATGCTCCAGATCTGCGAGCATATCGATATCTACCAGATGCAGCTGACTGGTAGCCTGAATGATCAGCCGCTTTTCCAGATTACGATAAGGCGAGTTACCCGGCGAGGGTAGCTTCTCGACCTGCCGTTCCAGCCGCCTGAGCATGTAACCGATTGACCTTGGATTGGCCTCGTCGAATAGCAGAAGATCAAGAATGGCCGCTGGATGCAGCTGTGAGCGGTAGCGTCGACGATAAACCGTAAAGTTGTCGGTGGTCGCCAGTACGACCTCCCAGAGCGGGATACCCGGCTGGGCAGCAGTAAGCAGTGCCAGTTTGAGGAGTTCCAGGCTGCTCAAAGTACGCTCTATAAAGCGGCCCATATCCAGAAAGCGCCAACCATAGTGATGGGGCATTGTCTCGTTGCACAAACCAAAAAACGCCGAGAGATCCAGCACCGTGGCTTCCAGATGACGCTGACCGGCAACAATCCCCCTGGCCCGGGACATGCCGTTGAAACGCTGGCGCATACTGTTGATCGCGCGCCAGCTGTCGTCTCCCAGGTGATCGCGGACCGCCCGACTGTTGCGCACAAAGTGGCCGAACAACGCAGGCATACCATCGGGTTGATCTTCGACAAACAACTGCATCAGACGCTCACGGGCCATGAGATATTCAGCGGAGAATCGTTTGTGCCCGGCAAGAGCCTCAAGTTCTGCCTCTTCAGATTCTGCATCCGGGGCCACTCCAAGCGCGACCAACAGATCAGGGAGTACGTTGGCGCCGTTTTCCTGCCTGTCGTTTTGCAGCAAGCGCCCAAGTGCTTCACGTAGCAAGCGCCCTCGGACGTCAAGACGTTCTCCGTAACGGCCCAGCCAGAACATGCTTTCGGCAACCCGGCATGGCAGGTCCTTGCCATCGCGCGTAACTACAATAGGGCCCAAGGCTTGGCGCAGCATACTGATATGCGGCTGAGGTACTGGCGCCAGCACCCACACATCCTTGACAGTGCGGCTTTGCATCAAGGGTGAGCCAGGCTCACCAACCCACGCCAGCCCTCCCGGCATGATGCGATAACTGCGCTCATAGACTGGTTTATCCAGATCATCGGGTTCGACAAGACTGAAGAAACGCAGCGTCGTGTGCTGGCGCTCTACTTCCCGGGAGTCTGGATTGAACCCCGGGGTAACAGCCGATACGACCGGTCGCTGAGCAGTAAACAGATAGGGCCGGCGTTCCAGATCGTGCCGCAGCGCCTGTACATCCTTGAGGGACATCTGGTCAGCACGAATCATTTTCCCAGGATGGGATATATCACGCAGGATCCATTCATCCAGGGACTGGTAGACCTGGTCCAGAGCAAACCGATCGCCACACCAGAGCGTTTCACGGCACGGCAACAGAAGAGTTTCGCCCAGCAGGCGCTGACATAGTCCCGGCATGAAGGCAGCCAGCGCGGGATGCTCGAGAACCCCGGCTCCCAATGCATTGGCGATACGCACTTCGCCATTACGGGCCGCCTGCAGCAGACCTGGAACACCTAGCAGTGAGTCAGGACGCAGTTCCAATGGATCGCACCAGGGATCGTTGATCTGTCGAACAATCACGTCCACCTGGGTCAAGCCGCCGAGGGTTCGTACGGACACCTGGCCGTCGCGCACTACCAGGTCATCCCCCTCCACCAGCGAGAAGTTCATGTAATTTGCCAACCAGGCGTGCTCGAAGTAGCCGGCGCTGCCGGGACCCGGAGATAACAAAACAATATTAGGCTGCTCTTTCTGAGCGCTCGCCATGCTCGCCAGGCACCGATGTTGGGCTTGCAGAAAGCCTGCCAGGCGCTTAATTGGTGCATCGCGGTAAATACTGGGCAATGCACGACTCAGAGTGATGCGATTTTCCAACGCATAACCGGCGCCAGCTGGAGACTGTGTTGAGTCGCCCAGTACCTGCCAGCGACCCTGATCGTCACGCACCACGTCGGTACCATGAAAAATGAGTAACGGACGGTCGAGCTGTGTCGGATTATCGGCGGCGGCAAAAAGGTAACCAGGATGGGTAAACACCAGCTCCGGCGGCAGCAATCCTTCGTTGATGACCTTGCGCTCGCCATAGAGGTCGTCCAGCAGGTGCTCGAGAAGCCGGCTGCGCTGTTTGAGCCCGGCTTCTAGAACCTGCCATTCCGCGGTGTCAATCACCCAGGGCAGACAGTCGAGCTGCCAGGAGCGCAACTGGCCAGGGTCATCCTCATAGGGATTAAAGGTGACGCCGTTTTCGTGCAGCAGGCTTTGAGCCTCCTCACTGCGCGTGACCATTGCCTCAACGCCCAGTGCGGCAAACTCATCCATCAGCCCCTGCCAGTGGGCACGGGGTTGCATATCACGATCGAGAAGCTCGTCATGTTCCGGGTGACCTGGATAGTCACCGAGCAATGATTTCAATGCGTGATCCAGACTACCCGATTGCTGCATAGCTGCTTCCTGAAAGAGCTCCCCAAGCGAACATCCTTGTATCGGCTGAGCAGGGACATACGTGAGCTAGATTCGTATGCCCTTTCTGTAGGTAGTGCGGAGTCCGTGCCGCCGCGAGCCGGGATTATAAACCAGTCGCGGGCACACGGGCACGACGTAGATCGAGAGTATGCGGATATTCTTGGCCAGGTGCCTGCACAATGCGACCAAAGGTGCCCTGGGTATGCCCGTGTGACCAGAACCGTGTCATACGCCGTGCTTCAGCCTCATTGGCATTAACCGGGAAGGTTTCATAATTGCGGCCCGCCGGATGTACCACGTGATAGGTACAGCCGCCCAGCGAGCGGTTATTCCAGTTATCCACCAGATCGAATACCAGCGGTGCGTGTACCTGAATCATCGGATGCATAGCCGATGGTGGCTGCCAGGCCCGGTAGCGTACTGCAGCCACCGCCTCGCCCGGCTTGCCAGTTGACTGCAGCGGCACTTGGAAACCATTGCAGGTGAGAATATGCCGTGACGGATTAAAGTCCTGAACCCGCACTTCCATCCGCTCCACTGAGGAATCTACATAACGTGCAGTACCGCCACCGCTAACCTCTTCGCCTAGCACGTGCCAGGGTTCGATCGCCTGCCGCAGCTCGATACCCACACCCTGATAGCGCACCTCCCCCACCCGTGGGAAACGGAAGTCGAGGAATGGCGCGAACCATTCCGCCTCGAACGCAAAACCATGCTCCCTCAAGTCCGAGAGAACATCGCACAGATCCTCCCAGATGAAATGCGGCATCATCCAGCGGTCGTGCAGCGCGGTTCCCCAACGGGCCAGCGGCTTGCGATAGGGCTTGGACCAGAAACGTGCAACCAGGGCACGAATCAGCAGTTGCTGCATGAGACTCATTTGTGGATGCGGAGGCATCTCGAAACCGCGCAGTTCCAGCAGGCCGAGCCGACCAGTAGAAGAATCCGGGGAATAGAGCTTGTCTATACAGAATTCGGCGCGGTGGGTATTGCCAGTAATGTCGGTGAGTAGATGGCGAAGGAGTCGATCAACTATCCAGGGCTGGGGAATTTCACCTTCGGGCATTTGTGACAATGCGATTTCCAGCTCATAAAGGGCTTCGTGGCGAGCCTCGTCGACCCGGGGCGCCTGACTGGTGGGACCAATAAACATCCCGGAAAAGAGATATGACAGGCTCGGATGATGCTGCCAGAAGATCAGCATACTGGCGAGCAGGTCCGGCCGGCGTAAAAATGGCGAGTCGGTCGGGGTGCTGCCGCCCAGGGTTACATGGTTGCCGCCACCAGTACCCGTATGGCGGCCGTCAAGCATGAATTTTTCGCTACCCAGGCGCGTAAGCCTGGCTTCTTCATACAGGATCTCGGTATTGGCAACCAGATCCCGCCAGTTGGTCGCCGGCATGACGTTCACTTCGATCACGCCCGGGTCAGGGGTAATCATGAACTTTTCAATACGCGTATCGCTAGGCGGTGCATAGCCCTCGATACATACCGGCAACTCCAGATGGGCGGCGGTTTGTTCAATCGTGGCGAGCAGTTGCAGGTATTCTTCGAGCTGAGTGAGGGGCGGCAGGAACACAAAAAGCTTGCCGTCCCGTGGTTCCAGGCACAGTGCAGTGCCAATCACCCCTTCCTCCGTCAGTTCAGGGAGCTGTTCCTGCCAGTCCTGGCCCTGACCCTGATGATGACGACCGTCACTCTCGGCAGCAGCCTGCGACTCACTGTAGCGGCTGGCAACTTCGCCGTGGATGTCAGCCAATGCAGGTGGCGCCTCGAAAAGCGAACGCGGTTGCGGCTCTTCAAGCTTGCGCAAAGGCAAGGCAGACAGAGGCAAACGCAGGCCCATAGGCGAATCACCGGGAACCAGATAGAGGTTTTCCCTGCGTACCGGCCACTTGCTGCTCTCCCAGGTCTCTTTTTTCGTATTACGTGCCAGGGGCAGGGCAAGCCCGGTCATTTCATCGAGACCGCGCTCAAGCAGACGCACCAAGCGTGCGCGCGCCTCATCATCCTTAAGATCACTGTCGGCAAGCTCTACATCGCTCGGCTGCTGTTGTTCCAGCCAGAGGTAATAATAAGCGTCCTCGTAGCAGGGAATGAGGTAGCGCTCGTCCAGCCCAAGTCGCTTGACCAGTTCACGGGCAAACGCTTGGGTCTGTTCTTCATTTACCTGATAATCGCCATTGATGTCCGCCAGCCAGCGATCATCCTGCCATACCGCCTTGCCGTCTCGACGCCAGTAGCAGGCAAGTGCCCAACGCGGCAGGGGTTCACCGGGGTACCATTTGCCCTGCTGATAATGAAGAAGTGATTTCGGCGCATAGTGAGGGCGCAAACGCATCAGGAGCTTTTCAGCAAACGCTCTTTTGGTCGGCCCCTGGGCTGCAATGGTCCATTCTGGTGCATCCATATCGTCGATTGCCACAAAAGTGGGCTCACCACCCATGGTCAAACGCACATCCTGGTCTACCAACTGCCTGTCAACCTGGTCGCCCAGGGACTTGATCCTCTCCCACGCCTCTTCCGTGTAGGGTTTGGTAACGCGAGGATCCTCATGAATACGGGTAACACTCATTTCGAAACCGAAAGTGACTTCGCAGGGTTCTGAGGCACCGGTAATAGGTGCCGCGCTGGAAGGCTCCGGGGTCGCGGCCAAGGGAATATGTCCCTCACCAGCAAACAGCCCGGAGGTGGGATCCAGACCTACCCAGCCCGCGCCGGGAATGAACACTTCGGTCCAGGCGTGAAGATCGGTGAAATCCACTTCGGTACCAGAGGGACCGTCCAGAGCCTTGACGTCTGCCGTCAACTGGATGAGATAACCTGAAACAAACCGCGCTGCCAGCCCCAGCTGGCGGAAAATTTCGACCAGCAACCAGGCTGAATCACGGCAGGAACCTCGCTTGAGCTCCAGCGTTTCTTCGGCCGTCTGCACGCCAGGCTCCATGCGAATCAGGTACTCGACGTCCTCGGATAGTCGCTGGTTGATCATCACCAGAAAATCGGTGATCGGACGTTTTTCCATAGACAGGGTCTGCATCCAGCGCTTGAGCAGAGGACCCTTGTCTTCTTTCTCGAGGTAAGGCCCCAGCTCCTTGCGTAGGGCTTCGGGATAACTGAAAGGAAATTCCTCGGCGTACTCTTCAACAAAGAAATCGAAGGGATTGACCACTGTCATGGGCACAACCAGTTCAACATCCACGTACAGATGATCGATCTTTTCAGGAAAGACTACCCGTGCAACGTGGTTGCCAAAGGGGTCCTGTTGCCAGTTGATAAAGTGCTCGCCACCATCGATTTTCAGGCTGTAAGCCTCCACCGGAGTGCGGCAATGGGGGGCTGGCATCAAACGAATCTGATGAGGCGCGACAGCAACTGGCTTGTCGAAGTCGTAACGTGTCGAATGCTTGAGTGCTACGCGGATAGTCATGAATCGCTTCCCAAATCTGAAATAGTTATCTTCACCAGCATAGCAACCCCTGTGCCAAATGCCCGACAAAACCAACGCCGAGCATGATTGACCAACGCGAATGGCAAACCGGTGCTAGGCTAATACCAACTAGAAGTTACCGTTATATGTATTGTCGAACGATTTCGACACTGCCGGTGACAGGCTGGTACAGCTATTGCATCGTGTGTACTTATAATCATCGGAGCGGACAGAGTAGCCTAATGAGCAAAGTTAACTGGGAAAACTACGCCTCCAAGGGCTTTTTCGACGAATTGATCGCAGCGCCGGGTAAACCCCGGCCAGAAGCTGCCATGTTGTGCCAATATCTGGCAGATCTGGATTCACGAGAAATCAACGAGCACAAGACGGCAGCAGAAGTTGCCATCCAGCTAATGGGTATTACCTTTACGGTCTATACCGAAGGCAGCATGATCGACCGTGCCTGGCCATTCGACATCGTGCCGCGGATTATCCCCCTGAGTGAATGGCAAAAAACCGAAGCCGGACTCAAGCAGCGGGTTCAGGCGCTGAACATGTTCATTGACGACCTTTACCACGACCAGAAGATCATCAAGGACAAGGTTTTTCCCGCCGAGATACTGCAGAAGTCAGTCAACTTCAGACCCCAGTGTGTAGGAGTGCATCCACCCCACAACATCTGGGCGCACATCTGCGGTTCGGACCTGGTACGAGACAACGACGGCACGCTGTATGTACTTGAGGATAACTTGCGCGTGCCATCCGGCGTTTCTTACATGCTGGAAAATCGTAACGTGACCAAGCGGGTCATGCCGGAGCTTTTCGCCGGCGGCCGCATTCAGCCCGTAGACGACTACACCTCTCAGCTTTACGACATGCTGGCTTCAATGTCGCCACGGCCGGGTGACGATCCCTGCATCGTGATTCTGACCCCTGGCATCTACAACTCCGCCTATTACGAACATGCCTATCTTGCCCAGCAGATGGGTGTGGAAGTGGTCGAGGGCTCTGATCTGGTGGTTGGCGAAGACGATTGCGTCTACATGCGCCGCATCGACGGCCTGAGCCGGGTTGACGTCATCTATCGACGAGTTGATGACATGTTCATCGACCCAGAAGTTTTCAATCCAGACTCGATCCTGGGTGTGCGTGGGCTGATGCGCGCCTGGCGCAAGGGCAATGTGGCCCTGGCCAATGCTCCGGGTGCCGGCGTGGCCGACGACAAGGTGGTGTATGCCTTTGTACCGGCGATCATCAAGTACTATCTGGACCAGGAACCCCTGCTGCCCAACGTGCCCAGCTATCTTTGCATGTTCGACAAGGACCGAGAGTACGTACTCGCCAACCTGGACAAGCTGGTGGTCAAACCAGCCAATGAATCAGGTGGATACGGCATGCTGATTGGCCCTCACTCGACCAAGAAGGAGCGGGACAAATTTGCCGAGCTGATAAAGGCTGATCCACGCAATTACATGGCGCAACCCACGCTGAGCCTGTCGACATCACCCACCCTCTGCGCCGACGGAATGGAACCACGGCATGTGGATTTGCGCCCATTCATTCTTTCGGGTGAAAGCCCCTGGGTTACCACGGGTGGACTGACTCGTGTGGCATTGACCAAGGGCTCCCTGGTGGTGAATTCATCCCAGGGTGGTGGTAGCAAGGACACCTGGATCGTCGACCTGGCGGGGAACTGATTATGCTTTCAAGAGTTGCAGAAAACATTTACTGGCTGGCGCGGTACGTAGAACGTGCTGAAGATACCGCCCGCCTGCTTAGCGTCAATAGCCACCTTTTGCTGGACCTTCCTAAATCGACAAAACTCGGCTGGAGCGAGATTATAGCCATCACCGGTAACGATGAGCTGTTTGACGAACTTTACGACACACGCGACGAGGTCAGCGTTCTCTCGTTCATGTGCGGTGACGTGCGCTACACCGGTTCTATTCTAAGCTCCCTGGCTGCCGCACGGGAAAATCTTCGCACTACCCGCGAGATTATTCCCCGCGAAATTTGGGAGGAAATCAACCAGTTGTATCTCAACGTCAAGGAACAGGTTGAAGCAGGGATAACGCCAAGACGACGAGATGCCTTTTTGAGTCGGGTTATCCGCAGTTGCCAGACAGTCAACGGCCTTATCGAGGGCATGCTCAGCTATACGCAGGCACGTACCTTCCTGATGCTCGGTCGCCAGCTTGAACGCGCCGACATGACCACCCGGATTATTGATGTGCGCTCGGCTAACCTCCTGCCGCGTAGTCCCGATGACCTTACGCCCTTCGAAAATCTGCAGTGGATGAGCGTGCTCAAGTCCCTTAGTGGTTTCCAGATGTACCGTCAGCATGTCCGTCTGCGTATACGCGGACCGGACGTTCTGCAATACCTCCTGCAGGATCGCCGCTTTCCCCGAGCAGTGGCGTGCAGTCTCGAGCGTCTGGCTATTGCGCTGAAGAGCCTGCCAATGCACGAAGCGGCCCTGGAAGAGGTTGAAAACTGCAGAACGCATATTGCCAATGCTGAAATCATTCGGATGGCTGCCGAACCTGACCTGCTTCATGGATTTGTCGACGAAATACAGATCGACTTTGACGAAGTGCATGAGGCAATACGCCGTACTTATTTCGCCCAAACGGAAGATACTGGTCAAACTAATATCCAGAGCCAGGGTCAGAGTGGGAGCGAGGGCCAAAGTCAAAAGCAGACACAGTCAAAGTAACGCCTCGCCCCTATCGGAAGAAACAGCGAAATGAGCTATTTTGATCAGTTGGTCAGCCGTAGCGAGGGGCACCAGCTCTTCGATTACCACCCCAACGGCCATGTGCAGAAATGCCAATGCGGGCAAGCAATTTTTTTTGACAATACCCACTGCCTGCGCTGTGGCGCTCAGCTGGGTTATCACCCCGCTCAGGGTATGCTTTGCGCGCTGAAGGCAGATAAGACCGTTGGCCAGTGGCGAGTAGAGACAGCTGGCCCACTCAAGGACAAGCTGTTCTCTCGCTGCCAGAATCTCAAGAGCGCGGCACAGTGCAACTGGCTGGTTACTGACCCGCAAACAGAGCCCTTCTGCACTGCCTGCGCGCTCAATCTGGTGGTCCCCGATCTGAGCGTGCCGGTAAATGCCGAATACTGGCACCGCACGGAAGAAGCCAAACGCCGCCTTATAGCCCAGTTGATCATGCTTGGACTGCCAACGGTTTCCCAGGAGCTCGACCCAGAGCAAGGCCTGGGCTTCAAGCTATTGCGTCAGCAGCAAGGCGGGCCTGCAGTCATGACCGGGCATATGGACGGAGTGATCACGCTCGATGTCATAGAAGCCGACCCGGCCCACCGTGAGCGCGTGCGCCAGAACATGCACGAGCCTTACCGCACGCTACTTGGTCATTTTCGCCATGAATCCGGTCACTACTATTGGGACCGCCTGGTACAGAACAGCCCCTGGCTAAAGACCTACCGTAATCTGTTTGGCGATGAACGGCAGGATTACCAGAAATCACTAGAAAAGCATTACAGCGACGGCCCTCCGGGAGACTGGCAAAACACCTTCATCAGCAGCTACGCCGCATCCCACCCTTGGGAAGACTGGGCCGAGACCTGGGCGCACTATCTGCATATGACCGATACCCTGAACGTCGCTCTGGATTTCGGCATCAGATTGGACACCCTGGAACTCAAGCCTGACCAGTTCAAGACCAGCCAACTGGACGGATGCGCACGGGGCAACGATGATCAGGCTGCCTTTTTATCGTTCATCAACCGCTGGGTTCAATTGAGTGGCGTGCTCAATGTGCTTGCTCGCAGCATGGGCCAGTCGGATATCTATCCGTTTGTGCTCACCGTACCCAGCCTGCGCAAGCTCTACATGGTGCATAGCGTCGTCGCGGATTACACCAACCCGCTGTGATCAAGCTGCCACAATAGGAATAAGCATGGGAGCCAGTTCCGGCTCCAGGGGCGCATCGGGTAGCGGCGGCAGCCCATGCCGAGCCCGAGCTCGCTGGCAATCGACATTGGCCAGACCGTTCTCGCCATGCCAGGCAAATTCCCGGCAACTGGAAGAACGCTGCTCGTAGATATTGCAACGCACGCCCTCCCCTACGGTACCCATCAATGCGGTGCAGCGCGGAACGGGCTGATTGGTGCCTTGCATACAACTCAGGTGGGGTGAAATCTGTTCGGTCAGATGACCTGGTACCAGACCACCTTCAGTAGCATCGGTCTCTCCCCAGTAGAAGGAAACCCTGAAAGTGGCACAACAGGCACCGCAATTCAGACAGGGCGAGGGGTTGTTCATGGTATTGCATTACTCATATGGCTACGGTGAACGACTTGTACAGTGTCTGCAGGCCTCTACACAAGGGGGTCTAAAGCCAAAATTGCAAGAATTTTTCAAAGGCTTACCGCCAGGAAATAACCCAATCCTCTGGCTAATCATTCAGCTCATCCTCAAGCCCCCGAAAAGCTTCAAGAAAAGGTAAGATCATAGATCTCTTTCCACCTGAACCATGGATAACCGCATGTCTGAGTCAGCCATCATCGCCGGTATGCATACGGGCCATCTGAACCGTATCGCGACCCATATTGATCAAGCCTATCTGCAGCCAGGCAAGCTGCCGGGTGCGCTCACCCTGGTCGCCCGCCGCGGTGAAATATGCTACCTGAATGCCCAGGGAATGATGGATGTGGAGCGTAACAAACCCGTGCAACGCGACACCCTGTTCCGCGTGTACTCGATGACCAAGCCCATGACTTCCATCGCGTTAATGCAGATGTACGAGCAGGGTCGTTTTCTACTCGACGACCCGGTACACAAATACATTCCCTCCTGGGCCAATTTGCGAGTCTACAAGGCCGGCGTACATCCGCAGTTCATGACAACCCCGACACAGCGACCGATGACCATCCGTGATCTGCTGACGCACCAATCGGGCCTGACCTACGGATTCATGAATCGGACCAACGTTGACGCGGGGTACCGCGCCCTGAAACTCGATGGAGGCGCCGGCCTGACGCTTGAGAAGCTGATCGACGAGTTGTCACGCCTGCCGCTGGAATTCTCCCCGGGCACGGCCTGGAACTACTCGGTGTCCACCGATGTGGTTGGTTATCTGGTTCAGGTACTGTCCGGTATGACCCTAGAGGAGTATTTCGCCCAGCACATTTTCAAACCGCTTGGCATGCAGGACACCTTCTTCACCGTACCGGCAAACAAGATCGAGCGCTTTGCGGCTTGCTACCAGTATCAGCCTGGCGACACCTTCAGCTTGCAGGATGATCCAAAGCAATCGGCATTCACCCATGCTCACGGTTATCTGTCAGGTGGCGGCGGGCTGGTTTCAACGGTCGACGACTACTACCGTTTTGCCCAGGCGCTTGCCAGTGGCGGCGAATTTCAGGGCGCACGCATCATAGGCCGTAAAACGCTGGAGTTCATGCGTCTGAATCATTTGCCAGACAACCAGGATCTGCCGGCCGTCTCGGTGGGCGCTTTCAGTGAAACGCCCTACGAGGGCTCAGGTTTCGGGTTAGGCTTTTCGGTCAAGACCGATGTTGCCAAATCCCATACCAATGGATCAGTTGGAGAGTACGGCTGGGGGGGCATGGCCAGCACCAATTTCTTTATCGATCCAGTGGAGGACCTGATGATGATTTTCATGACGCAGCTCATCCCGTCCTCCACCTACCAGATACGGCAGGAGCTACGCGCCATTATCAACGGGGCCATCGTGGATTGAGGCGTCAGGGGCTCTATGAGCGGGTGGCCTCAGCCTGAGCAAGGTCCGCCGCCGTGGCACTGTCATCGCGCTGCAATACACCGGTGTCATCCTGCGGTAACAATCCGCAGCGGTACCCGATATTCATGCCCAGACAGACCCCCGAGTCGATCCAGCAACAGATTCAGCGTCATCTGCCAGAGCACCTGCAACTGGAAAATCTGCTGCACACCGGTGCACGGCATTTACGCTGGCAAACCGTACACCGCGTGGACATCAACGGGATCGACATACCCATCAAGGTTATTGAAATGGGTAGTCGCTCCCCCCTGGTGCCCGTTATCGGCTTCTTCGGAGGCGTACATGGCGTTGAACGGATAGGCACCCAGGTGCTGCTGTCCTGGCTCCATAGCCTGATCCATCGGCTCGACTGGGATGATCAACTGCGGCGTCAACTGGAGCGGATACGTCTGGTTTTCATGCCGATGATCAACCCCGGCGGCATATGGCATCACAAACGTAGCAACCTCAATGGCATAGACCTGATGCGCAATGCCCCTATTGATGCAATGGGCGCAACTCCCTGGCTGGTCAGTGGTCATCGCATCAGCCCACGCCTGCCATGGTACCGGGGCAAGCAGGGCGACCCTATGCAGGCCGAGTCTGCTGCGCTGGTTGATACAGTGCGTCAACGGTTGCTCTGCGCGCCCTTCTCCATGAGCATCGACTGCCACAGCGGGTTCGGAAGGCAGGATCGACTCTGGTGCAGTTATGCTCGCACACACCGACCTATCCAGAATATTGCCGAAGTACTCTCGCTCAAACGCTTGTATCAGAACACCTTCCCCAACCATCACCCCTATATCATTGAACCCCAGTCGGTGCAGTACACCACCCACGGCGACCTGTGGGATTACCTGTACGACGAGTCGGTGGAACAGCACCCTGGCAACATATTTCTGCCTTTTACCCTGGAAATGGGCTCGTGGCTGTGGGTACGCAAGAATCCACGGCAGATGCTGGATTATTTCGGCTACTTCAACCCGGTTATCACCCATCGCAAACGCCGTGTGCTGCGCCAACATCTGCCGCTCTTCGAATTTCTTCTTGGCGCCAGCCAATCCTGGCGCAATTGGGTGCCGCGGCCCTCCCAGCGCGATGCCATAACCCAGGCAGCGATCGCAGAATGGTTCCTTTAAGTCACTCCCGGAGTACCCATACCCCGCCCATTTGAGGTATAAGGGCGCTATGAAAATCCCAAAACGCTTAGAACCCCTGGTCGAAGATGGCCTGATAGACGAAGTGATCCGTCCGCTGATGAGCGGAAAGGAAGCGGCTGTCTATCTGGTGCGTTGCGGTTCGGAGATCCGCTGCGCAAAAGTCTATAAGGAAGCGGCCAAGCGCAGCTTCAAACAGGCAGTGCTTTATCAGGAAGGCCGCAAGGTCCGCAACTCGCGACGCTCGCGGGCAATGGAAAAGGGCTCCAAGTTTGGCCGAGGCCAGCAGGAAGAAGCCTGGCAAAGTGCCGAAGTGGATGCGCTTTACAAGCTCGATGCGGCTGGTGTCCGCGTGCCCAAGCCCTACGGCTGCTTTGAGGGCGTCCTGCTCATGGAGCTGGTGACCGATGATGAGGGCGGCGTGGCCCCGCGCTTGAACGATGTATCCATGGATGCCGAGCAAGCCCGGGAAGACCATGCTGTGGTCATGGAGTACGTCAAATTGATGCTATGCGCCGGTCTTGTGCATGGTGACCTGTCCGAGTTCAACGTGCTGGTGGATGCCTACGGCCCGGTGATCATCGATCTACCCCAGGCAGTGGATGCAGCGGCCAACAACAATGCCCGGTCGATGCTCGATCGCGACGTCAACAACATGACTCAGTATTACGGCCAGTACGCACCCGATCTCCTTGCCACTCGCTATGCAAAAGAGTTGTGGGCTCTGTATGAAGATGGCGAGCTTACGCCCGAGACCGAGCTGACGGGCTACTTCAAGGAAGACGAGAACGCCGCTGACGTGGATTCTGTCGTGCAGGAAATCAAGGCCGTTATGGAAGAAGAACGCGAGCGGCGCGAACGTATACGCGAGGCTGACGAGCAGGACTGAAGTAACTGAAGTCAGTCCAGCCCGCTAGAGGTCCACCTTGCCGCGCAAGGACTTGGCCTTGCCGCGTATCTTCTTGCCTTCAATACGTCGCTCCTGCGAGCCCCTGGTGGGCCTTGTAGGCCGCCGACGCTTCTGCACTGCCACCGCCCCATTGATCAGCTCCTGAAGGCGCTTGATTGCATCGTCGCGGTTCATTTCCTGGGTCCGATAGGACTGGGCCTTGATAATAATGACCCCATCCTTGGTTATACGCTGATCAGACAGCTTCAGGAGCCGTTCCTTAAAGAACGGCGGCAGACTGGAGGTGTTTATGTCGAATCGCAGGTGAATGGCGCTGGAGACCTTGTTGACGTTCTGGCCGCCCGCACCCTGGGAGCGGATAGCCGTTATATCCACTTCCCAGTCACCCAATTGCATATCATGGCTTAAATTGATCATGCTCCAAGTTTACTGCCTGACAGCTGCATGCCAAGGTTTTTCATGTGGCTGAAGGTGACTGCGACGCCTGGGTGAGAAAATTGAGCATCCAGCTCATCATTACATCGGCATCCACCTCGGCATTGAGGGACACCTGACCCTCCCGCAACCGCGCCTGGGGTATGGAAATCTTGCGCATCTCCATCAGATCCCGTGAATAGGTTTTGCAGAACTCCGGATGGCCCTGCACGCTCATGAAATGGCGCCCGTATTGCACGACGTAATAGGGGCAAAAGAGGCTGCTGACGAGCACCTCGGCTGCAACATCGGCGGGGAGACGAATCACCTGATCCTGGTGGCTGACAATCAGATCCAGCTTTTCCTGCCAGGGAGACATCCAGTTCTTGCGCGTGACCACCTGATTGAAGGATATCCCTACCCCCCAGCCCTTTTCCGACTTGCCAACTTCACCGCCAAGCGCCTTGGCCATTAACTGATGGCCGAAACAGACGCCAATGAGGGGAATGCGCTGGCGCCATAACTCACGCACGAAATCTTCAAGCACATCCACCCAGGCCAGACCATCATTCACACCGAACTTGCTACCGGTAGTGAAATAAGCATGGTGTTCGTCCAGACGCACCGGATACTCACCATCCATCACACGATAGATGGTCAACTGTAAATCCGGTATCTGGCTGCGCAGCAGATCCTCGAACATTTGTGGATAGTTGCCATGGGCTGGCTGCAGATCCTGAGCCACATCATCACACTGCAAAAGACCTATTTTCATATACTTACAACACACCTTTAATTTCGCTTATGAGTATTTCACAATACTTTTATTCATCATGGGCGATGGGATTGCTACCCGACGCCCCATCAACAACCGCCATTATCGCAATCAGATCGTTCCAACTCACCAAGGATTTATTCGGTTAAGTATTGATCAGAACGCCCAAAATTAAAAAACAGATACATCGTGCATCGGCTGAGTAATCGAGGTAAGACTTACAATGCCAGCACAAATATTTAGCTATCCAAAGATAGCCAGTCCTCAAGATTGCGCCAGAAAACTGATAACTCAGTTTTCCTGACCGATGTCCTCGTTCCATAGCTCTGGATTGGCAGCAATAAAGGACCGCATAAGCTCGATACACTCTTCGTCCTGCAGTACTTCGACCTCCACCCCTCGGCTGCGCAACAGATCTTCCTCGCCCATGAAAGTCTGATTCTCACCAATCACCACCCTGGGGATGCCATAAAGCAAGATCGCGCCAGTACACATCGCACAGGGCGACAGCGTGGTATAGAGCGTCGAGGCCGCATACACCGCAGCGGACTGGCGACCGGCATTCTCCAGCGCATCCATCTCGCCATGCAGAATCGCACTGCCCTGTTGAACTCGCCGATTGTGCCCCCGACCAATAATCCTGCCGTCGTGGACCAGCACAGATCCAATGGGGATACCGCCCTCGGCCAGGCCTGAGCAGGCCTAGTCTATGGTGGCGCGCATGAAGGTGTCGATGGTAGGCATGGGTTACTTCCTGTGTTGCGGATGGATTAATTTACAGCGTGGCATTTTTCATGCGAGCCAGACTATAGGCTTAAGTAATTTCCCATTAAGATGGAGCCAATAATTTTTCCATCAGGAAACCCGATGCAATCCTATCTCCCCCCTACCAATCGATCCTATTCCACAGCAGTGCAATGGCTGCTCGGCGCTGCGGCATTGGTCATTGTGCTGGGCGGCTTGAAAGCTATCAGCCATATTCTTACGCCGTTTTTGCTGGCGGCGTTTCTCGCGATTATCTGCGCACCGCCGCTGAGCTGGATGCAGCGGCGCGGCGTGCCTGGTCCCTTGTCGGTACTGGTGCTGTTTTCAGTGGTAGGGCTGACGTTCTTTCTGCTGTTTCTGGCGCTCAAGGGCGCCGCGGAAAGCATGGCAAACCAGGCGCCCTTTTATCAGGCGCGGTTTTCGGGATGGATGGTCGAATTGCGTGAAATGATCGCTGCGCGTGGGCTGCCGGCGGAGCTTTTGCCGGCCACCATGCCGTTGCCGGCTACGGCGACTATTACCGGCGTGGCCCGAGATCTGGCTGGGGGGCTTGGGCAGTTCACCGCGAGTACCCTGCTGGTGCTCCTGGCGTTCATGTTCCTGTTGCTGGAGGAGCGTACCTTTGCCGGCAAGCTCAATGCCGCGTTCCCCGGTCGCCGGCGTGCCCGAGTACGTGGGCGTCGCTTCCTGCGCTCGGTATACCGCTACCTGGTTATCAAGACTGCGGCGAGCACCGCAACGGGCGTCATTGTAGGTATCGGGCTGACTTTCATGGGGGTCGATTTTGCCGTGCTCTGGGCAATCGTTGCAGGGCTGCTTAATTTCATCCCCACTATCGGTTCGATTATTGCCGCCATTCCAGCGGTAGTGATTGCCATGATGGGTATCGGGCCAGTAGAAGGATTGCTGGTACTGGCGCTATATGTGGGAGTCAACACCATTATCGGCAGCATCCTTGAGCCGCGCCTGATGGGTCGCAGTCTGGGACTTTCACCGCTGGTTGTACTGATTTCGTTACTGCTCTGGGGTTATGTATTCGGCCCTATCGGGATGTTGCTAGCGGTTCCCCTGACAATGATTGCCAAACTGGCGTTGGACTCTTCGCCGCAGACTCGCTGGGCCGGCATCATGATGAGCGATACTGCCAGACGCGTGCGCGACTGAGATTGCCCGCTACTGCAAGTGTTCGCGTCCCTGTAGCATGGCCGCGCTCTCAGCCAGCACCAAAGCATCGGCAAACGCGCCTCGCTCTACCGCAATTGCCGCTTCCGCTGCCAACTGCGCTGTCTCTCCTGTCTGGGGTGCCGTGCGCAACAGATCTGCCACCCGATGAAGCCTCTCGGCCACATCGGGCATTCCCCGGCTCCGCTCGATATTGGCACGGGACTCGACCAAGGTAATGGACCTGTCCATGCGCTCCTGGTCTAGCATTTGCGGGTTGGCGACAATACGCTCCGCCTCGGCGGCAACGATAGGTGCCTGTTGAGCCTTGACACCGACACTCAGGCCGGTTGCCAGTAATCCTGCAATTAGCAGCGGGTAGCTGATCTGATTCATGGGGTAGTTGCCTCTAAGGTTGAATACCTGTTCGAGCACCCTGACCCCATGAAGGTTCCACTTTCTATCGCCAGCCAGGTACGCCGCGTCGTATGACCCTGGAAAAGTCATCACTGCGTCCTGCCTCTTTGGCCCGAAGGGTGATGCGCCCCGCCCTCCGCAACTCAGCCATGTTCATGTCTGGTTGCAGACCACCCATCTTCTGTATGTAAGAAGGCAAGTACCCCGACAGCAAAAGCCGATAATCCAGGGGCAAGCCGGCCACAATCGATTGCATCATCTTGAAAACCAGAGTTGTGCAGTTGGCCGTGACCGTTTGATAGAAACGAGGCTGTTCAGCCAGTTGGTTTGCCTGATTCACATAGGCAAGAAAAAGCGAGCGCATGGCCGCATCGGATAATTCAACGCGATACAGATAGGCATCCTCACCGCGCACGTTGGTACGCACATGAATCACATCACGCTCATCACTGGCGATAATCGCGAGCTCGAACTGCTTGAAGAATCCACCCAGCTCGGAGAAAACCTCGGTCTGCTCACGCCGGACCTCAACGGTGAACGTAATGAAGCTGCCATCACTGAAACCAAACGACACCAGAACATGGGCGATGGCCGGGATGCCCCAGTAGGAGGTCACAACATCAACCGACTGCAACTGGTTGAGATCATACTGGCGTGTCTCCCAGACAGTGTCGTACTCCTGGTCACTGTGCCAGGTAAAGTTACGCACGTTATGCAGCAGAACCTTGCTGCCCTGCACTTCTCCAGTGGTGATATGTGCCAGATCGTCTGCCCAATGCCGGTCATGGCTTGGTTCGAGACTATTCCACCAGAACAGTAACCCTGCAAACGCGATGACATAGACACTCATGCCCGCCAATGCCCAGCCTTTCCATGCCATAAAGATGAGCACGACGGTCCCGAGAATCCACAGGGCGACAATCAGGTAACGCCCGACAACACCCCAGGGCGCCTGGAACCACAGGGCCAGAACAGCCCAAAGGCTGAACAAAATGACAAGAAAAGTGAACAGAGACAACATGATGCGCAAAGCAGACCTCTCACTGATGATATGGCCGGCGACGCGTCGCACAGCCCGAATATCCGCACTTTACTCCAATTAGGACAACAGGATTTCCTTACCCGTCGATTACCGATTTCCTGAACTCAAGCCTGACTCTGACTTCGGGCTTGAATAGCCCTTGAGCAGGGGGCAGACTACTGGATAGATAACTAGTAGACTCCAACGATGTCGATTCCCGCAACCCCCGTACTCAGCCCCCTGTACTACCTGGATAACTTCCGTACTGTCCTGGTCTGGATAAGTGCGCGTTATAGCGATCTGCTGAACGCGGATGAGCTGCAATTCATAGCTGAATTTGACTCGCTGAGCACTCCCGCTCAGGCATTACTGGTGCGCATGATCATGCGCAAGGGTCTGCATTTTCGAGCGAGCAAGCTGAGCTACAGTGAAATTGGACCTATTGACGAGGCTGCTGAGCCGCTCTGCGCCCTGGGCTGGCTGCGGACCGATGTCGAGATCGACCTCGAGGTTCTTTTCTCGTTAATGCGCAAGGATGAGCTCCTGGCCCAGTTGCCTGCGGCCGCAAAGCTCAGGACCTGCACCAAGGGAGGTATGCTCGAGACCCTTAGCCTGGGTGACAATGGAGATGCTGATTGTAGGCAAAAACCCTTTAGCCTCTGGTGCCCAAGCTCCCGGGAGATCCTCTACAGCCTGACCATCAATACCCTGTGTGATCGCCTGCGCCTGATATTCTTTGGCAATCTGAATCAGACCTGGGCCGAGTTCGTGCTGGCTGATCTAGGGATCTTTCGTTACGAAACCATCGATATTGCCCCTGAGTCTCGGGGTTTCCGCTTCAGGAAAGATATTGATGACTTTCTACATCTGCATGCATGTCGTGAGGCATTCGAGGCGGGGATGCCGATTGAAGAGATTGAACAGACTATAGGTGATTTTTCCAATTCCAATCCCTACCTGCAGGAACGTCACGGCAAGCTGCTCTTCAAGATGGCGCGGCAATTGGAGCGTGAGGCCGCGTTGGCGCCCGCGCTCATACTTTACCGACGGAGCGATTACGCTGGATCGAGGCAGCGGCGCATCCGCATTCTCGAAAAACTCGCTCGTTACGACCAGGCCCATGCTCTGGCAACGACGGCCATGGCCAATCCTGAGAGTGAAAGCGAACGGCAGCTGGTAGAACGCTCGCTGGTCAGGCTGTCACGCAAACTGGGACAGCCGCGCAGGCATGTCCAGCCCACGTGCAAGGGTGCGCGCATGGATCTAGTGCTCAGCCGACCTGGGCATGGCTCGGTCGAGCGTGCGGTCAGCGAGCAACTCGCGACCCCCAGCGCGCCGGTGTATTACGTGGAAAACGCCCTGATCAGCAGCCTGTTTGGTCTCCTTTGCTGGGAGGCTATATTTGCCCCGCTACCAGGTGCCTTCTTTCATCCATTCCACAGCGCGCCTGTAGACCTGCATAGCACCGATTTCTACCGGCGTCGGGCGGATCTGTTCCAGGGCTGTCTGGCGCACCTGCATACGGGCACCTACCCACAGGTGATTCGCGGTAACTACATCGCTAAACATGGAATCCAGTCACCATTTGTCTATTGGGGGCTAAGTCAGGAGGTGCTGGATCAGGCCCTGCTGTGTCTGCCTCCCACGCATCTGCAACACTGGTTTGAGCGGCTGCTGCTCGACATACGCGCCAACCGAACCGGCATGCCGGACCTCATCCAGTTCTGGCCACAGGAGAAACGCTACCGGATGATCGAGGTGAAAGGCCCCGGCGATCGATTGCAGGATAATCAGCGCAGGTGGATCGCCTTTTGTGAGCAGCATGGTATGCCAGTGGATGTCTGCCATGTGACATGGGCCGAGGCATGAGTTATCGCGTCGCCGTTCGCAGCCTGTGTGAGTTTACCGCCAAGGAGGGTGATCTGGACCTGCGCTTCACCCCTGCTCCCACCGCTCAGGAAGGCATGGCCGGACACCGCACTGTCGCCTCGCGGCGTGGTGAGAACTATCTGTGTGAGGTGGTGCTGAGCGGTAGCTATCAGAACCTGCAGGTAGCCGGGCGCGCCGATGGATATGACCCGGACCTTAACCTGCTGGAAGAAGTAAAAACCCATCGCGGCGACGTCAGCCGCATTCCACAGAACCATCGCTTGCTCCACTGGGCACAAGTAAAGGTGTATGGCTGGTTGCTTTGTCAGGAGCTGGAGCTGACCGAGGTGGATCTGGCCGTGGTCTACTTCAATGTCATCAGCCAGAAAGAAACCGTACTGCGTGAACGCTTTGGTGCCGAAGCCTTGCGCGAATTTTTCGAGCTGCAATGCTCTCGGTTTCTGGCCTGGGCCAAACAGGAAGAAGCACACCGGACTGAACGCAACCAGAGCCTGGAGCAACTGCACTTTCCACATCCTACCTACCGTCGGGGCCAGCGTCAGCTTGCCGAGGCCGTATACCGCGCCGCACGTGACGGCAAGACCCTGATGGCCCAGGCGACCACCGGCATCGGCAAGACGCTGGCTACTCTCTTCCCTCAGCTCAAGGCATTTCCCGGTGAGCAGATCGACCGCCTGTTCTTCCTGACCGCTAAAACCCCGGGACGGCGTCTGGGTCTTGATGCCCTGGCCACACTGCGTAGCCAGGAAACCGACATGCCCTTACGCGTGCTTGAGCACGTGGCGCGCGACAAGGCATGTGAGTACTCTGACCGGGCATGTCATGGGGAGTCCTGCCCATTGGCACAGGGTTTTTACGATCGCTTGCCAGCGGCTCGCAAGGCAGCGTTGCAAAGACGCTGGCTTGACCAGCAGGCTGTGCGCGAGGTAGCCCTGGAACACCAGGTTTGTCCCTACTATCTGAGCCAGGAATTATGCCGCTGGTCCGACGTGGTGGTCTGCGACTACAACTATTATTTCGACATGACAGCGCTACTGTTCGGACTCACCGTACTCAACGATTGGCGAGTCACGCTCTTGGTCGATGAAGCGCACAACCTTGTCGAGCGCGGCCGAGGCATGTACACAGCGGAGCTGGATCAGAATCGTTTCAATGACTTGCGCAAGATTGCTCCTTCCGGCCTCAAGAGTGCACTGGACCGCGTAGGCCGGCACTGGAACCAATTGCACCGCGACCAGGAAGTGCCCTATCAGGTGTACCCGGCCATCGCCGACCTGTTTATCGTCAGTCTGCAAAAGTCGGTGGGGGCAATAACCGATCATCTGACCGATCAGCCAAATGGCAACGATACGGCGCTGCTGCGCTTTTACCTCGACGCGATGCTGTTCTGTCGCCTCGCTGAAGCTTACGGGCCCCACTCGCTGTTTGATATAACCCGACAAGCGTCCCGGGGTACACGTACGCTTTCGACCCTATGCCTGCGCAATGTGGTGCCTGCACCCTTTCTTGCACCACGCTTCGCCACTGCACACAGCAGCACCCTGTTTTCTGCCACATTGAGCCCGCCGGATTACTACACGGACCTGTTGGGTTTGCCCAGTGAACGCAAGTGGTTGGATGTGGAGTCCCCTTTTCAGGCAGAACAGCTCGAGGTGCGTATCACGGCCAATTTGTCGACCCGATACCAGCACCGGGCCGCTAGCCTTGAGCCCATCAGCCAGTTGATGGCCGAACAGTACGCGCAACAACCGGGGAACTATCTGGCCTTTTTCAGCAGCTATGCCTATCTGCAGCAGGTATTGGACGCCTTTTCCCATATGCATCCGCAAATACCCGTCTGGGTTCAGTCACGCAGCATGAAGGAGGACGAGCGGCGGAATTTTCTTCAGCGATTCACGACACATTCCCGGGGCATCGGTTTCGCGGTACTTGGCGGCGCTTTTGGTGAAGGCATAGATCTGCCTGGGGATCGGCTGATCGGTGCCTTTATCGCCACCCTTGGACTCCCACAGGTCAATCCGGTCAACGAGGAAATAAAGAGTCGTATGCAGACGATGTTCGGTCAGGAAACCGGCTATGACTACACCTACCTGTTTCCCGGTCTGCAGAAGGTAGTTCAAGCTGCAGGCCGGGTTATTCGCACCCCAGAGGACAGGGGCGTGATTTTCTTGCTTGACGATCGGTTTGGTCAGCAAGGCGTACGCAGTCTGCTGCCGCAATGGTGGGCCCCGATGCATTATCGCCTGTCGCCCATGGGCGGAGCAAAGCCCTCCGGACCTGGTTTGCCCGAGAATATCGCGGACCTGACTGAGCGGCCCGGCAACGTGGAATAGTCAGGCGTTTCTGCAAAGCCAATATGGCCATGCGCCAGTCATGCGATACTATCAAGATCAAAAACCTGGACAGGCAGATAACATGAAAATTCAGCAAATAGCAGGTATCGCGCTTCTAATAGCCGGCATCTTGCTGCTCTTCTTTGGCTGGCAGTCTTCACAGTCCATTGGTGAGCAATTGGTGGAAACGATTACCGGCCGATTTACTGACAACACCATGTGGTACTTTATCGTTGGAGCTGTGACGAGCGTGGTTGGAGTCTGTCTTTTGGCAATCAAGAAGTAAGGAAGGATCCTATGCAAGGTCAACCCGGTTTCCAAATTGGTATTTTTGTATTCGAAGGCATGGAAGTTTTGGATTTCGCGGGACCTTACGAGGTGTTCACTACTGCGGCCAGAGTCTGGGCTCGAACTCATCTCGAAGACCCATCCCTGTTCAGCGTCTCGCTGCTAGCGGAAACCACCGCTGTGCGGGCGCGTGCAGGCCTGCTCGTTTACTCCGACCTCGCCCTTGAGTGCAGCGCTGGTCTTGACTTGCTGGTAATCCCGGGTGGCGTGGTCTCGGATGAGCAGGAAAAACCGCATATTATCGACTGGATTCGCAATGCATCTACCCAATGCATGCTTGCGTCGGTATGTACCGGCGCTTTCCTGCTGGCCAAGGCAGGACTGCTGGATAATCGTTGCGCCACCACGCATTGGGAAGATATTGATGATCTGCGTGCGCAATTCCCGGATATCCAAGTGCTGTCGGACAAGCGCTGGGTAGACGAAGGTCAGATCATCAGTTCGGCCGGCATAAGCGCAGGCATCGATATGAGCCTGCATCTGGTCGAGCGGCTGGCTGGCCGTGAATTGGCTGTTGCCACTGCACGTCAGATGGAGTTCGATTGGACAGAAGCCGTTTGACTGGTCATCATCGCGCCTCTTTCCCAGTCGACAGCCAGGTACCCCATGAGTAACTTAGCGCCCTGCCCCCAGTGCCAATCTGAATACACTTACCAAGATGCGGCTATGCTGGTTTGCCCTGAATGCGGCAACGAATGGGCTGAGGGTGCCGACTCCCAGCCTGCGGGCGATCAGTCGATTATTCGCGATGCCAATGGCAACCCGCTTGAGGATGGGGATGTGGTCACGGTCATCAAGGACCTGAAGGTCAAGGGCACATCACTGGTAGTCAAGGTCGGAACCAAGGTGAAGAATATCCGCTTGGTAGACGGCGATCACGATATTGACTGCAAGATTGACGGTATCGGACCGATGAAGCTCAAGTCCGAGTTCGTCAAGAAGTCTTGAGTACCGGGCTATCTGTTCACCCACGTTGCCAGCCAGGCAATCGCCAGTGATGCGATCACCACGAAAGTGAGTGGTTTGCGGAGAGCCGGATACCAGACCGGCGCTAGGCCATGGTTGACCGCCCACAAATCAGCTAGATACAGTCCGGCAAAAGCCACGAAGAACACCGGCAAGGCCAGATCGATGGGCAGACTCAGGGCGACCCAGCCCAATAACGGGGGAATGACCGACAGGCCCAGCTGGACAGGGGCCTGATCACTGGCCTCATCCGCACGAATGGCAAGCCCCCAGTGTATCGCCCCCATAAAAGCCAGAATAACTGCGGCGTAACTGAGCAACTCCTCCATCACTCGCTCCCGCCAAGCCTCAGGGGTTACCCATAATCCCAAGGCTGCGCTGACGAAGGGAATCAACCCGGCGAGTCCTAGCCCGACGGCCAGAGGGGGCGGTTTGATAGCGCTGAAAGGATGCATGGGTGCTCCGCTGCAAGAGGGTAAACGCCAGAGTGACGACTTGCCCTATTATAGGCGGGTGGAACGCCCCGGCAAGTCGTCCTTGTCCAGGGACGCCGTGGGTCTGCGCATTGGTTTGCGCGGCAAGGACCGCCTCAATGAACGCTCGAGATCCCGTAGTTGCCCCTGCATCACCCGATCCGGTATGCCATCGCCAGCATAGGTCTGGCGCACATATTCATCGAAATACGCACTAAGCTCCGCCTTGCATCCGGGCAAAGCACCTATCAATCGAGCTTGCCAGTCGCGAGGACCTTCACCCCGTTTGGCCTGCAGGCCCAGCCGCTGTAACCGCTGATCCAGCCTTGCCCAGGATCGGCGGCGCGGATCCTGGGGCTTGCGCCCAGGGCGGAGCGTCCAGATAGCTAACGGAATCATCACCAATGCGGCACATCCCAACAGAATGATGCCGATTCGTTGCCAGTCGGTAGTTCCCAGCCAGCGCTGAAAAAAGCCAGCCTGGCTATCAGACTGAAACCCCAGGACCCTCAACTGCCACTGAAAATTGATCTCGTCCCATTGCATACGGATCACGTTAACCCAGTTTATATCGCGGTAGCGGGCAGCCGAAAGCGGTGAGTCCTCGAGAAAGCTGCCCTCGCCCTGCAGCGCCTGTTGGATACCACGCTCGATACGCTCCGGAGCTACCTGGAAAGTCGGATCAACCGACGTCCAACCCTGACCAGGCAACCAGGCCTCGACCCATGCATGGGCATCAAACTGGTGGACCAGCACGTAGTTACCTGCAGGATTGATCTCGCCTCCCTGGTATCCGGCAACGATGCGCGCAGGAATACCCGCTGCGCGAAGTACGAATGCCATTGCGCCAGCGAAATGGGCGCAAAAGCCGCGCCGTGTATCAAAGAGAAACTCATCATTGGTGTTAACTCCGAGCGTCTCGGGCCGCAGGGTGTAAAAAAACGGTTCTGAATTGAAGTGCCGAAGTAGCGCCTGAACCAGTTCCGCATCATCGGAGTACTGGCTGCGCAGTTCCGCTGCAAATGCTCTGCTGCGCGGGTCGACCTCTTCCGGCAAGATGGTGTACAGCCGCTGCTGCATGGCTGTCAGGGCTTGAGGCTCGAGAAGACTCTGGGGATAGGAGGTGGCCTGGTAACTGGTGGTATCGGTCAGCGGCCGCCGAGCTCGGAGCATGAAATCGCGGGTGAGCACCAGGCGCTCATCCGCGGTAGTTGCACCCCGCAAACTGAAAACCCAGGGCTGCTGAGTCGCCGGGGTAGTGACCTGATAGGTGATGGGTTCGCCGAGTTGCTCCCAGTTCCTGGGTTCCGCACGCGAGGCAAAATCCAGATGGCTCCACCTGCGACCGTCGAAGCTCGATAGCGTCAGAGCACGCCAATAAAGCGCATCGTGGACAGGTATTTCCCCATCGAACTGTACGCGAAAAGCCAGATCACTGGACCGGGCGAGGTCTGCTATATCTCCCGGCGCCATGCTTTCGGCCAGCCCGGTGGTGGCGCGCCCCCCTGGGGTATCCACAGACCAGAGCGGTCCGATACGCGGGAAGAGTACAAACAGCACCAGCATCAGTGGGACTGCCTGCAATAGCAGCACAGACCCGGTGCGCAGTGCACGGGAGGGGTCGTTGCGCCCCGCTGTCTGCTGTAACCCGACGAGTGCAGCAACGAGCACCAAGAGAGAAAACAACTGGTATAGCGCCAGGACGATTGACTGGTTGAACAGAAAAGCTGTAGCAACGATAAAAAATCCCAGATAGATAACCACGATCGCATCACGGGGGTTGCGCATTTCCAGTAACTTGAACATGAATAGCAGTAGCAGCAACATAACCGCCGCATCCAGGCCTATGAGGGTCCGTTCGGTAAGCCAGACGCCGAGTCCGATCGCTACAACACCCAAGGTCTTGAAAATAATGCCCGGGTAGGCCCAGCGCATGCGCTGGATCTGGACGCGCCAGATTGCGCATGCCAGCCAGATGGCGGTTACCCAGAA
This sequence comes from uncultured Halopseudomonas sp., assembly GCF_963977355.1. Lineage (NCBI taxonomy): Bacteria > Pseudomonadati > Pseudomonadota > Gammaproteobacteria > Pseudomonadales > Pseudomonadaceae > Halopseudomonas > uncultured Halopseudomonas sp. The sequence continues at coordinate 95,481 of NZ_CAXBOV010000003.1, forward strand.
CGGAAGACGCGGTAGATGAGGCAGAAGCACTACCACCTGCGCAGTGAGGAGCCAGGCCAGGCTGTTGCGTGGTATCAGTGTCCGTGCTTTGTGTGCTGCCGGTTTCATTGACCGCCCCCGAAAAGAGCCAGGGTGCGCAAGCAGCGGTCCCGGTGCTGATCCCCGCTACCAGGCGCGATGCGTGTTTCACCTACTTGCATGCCGTAAGGCTGACCGGCGAGCTCCAACTGCATGACCCAACCTGTAAGGTGACTCAACCGCTGTTCCATATCTGCACCCGGAGTTTGGGTCAGATCGAGCCAATGCGTACTTCGCATCGGTTCGGCAAAAACCTTGCTGTGCAGGCCTTGGCCCCGGGAGTAAGCGCGCCAGTCCAGTCGCTTGCGCGAATCTCCAGGCTGATAGTCCCGTAACCCCTGAAAATCGTCCGAGCCTTCAACCATTTGCTGTTCGGTTTCACCTTCACCGCCCTGGACGAACGAAGGGAGTGGCAAACTGATAACCCGTGGATACACCAGAACCTGCCAGTCCAGATCCACCAAACTCCAGGCAACGAACCAGCCGAGCGGATAGCGGGTCTCGATACGCAATCGACCGGGTCTCAACCATCCACGCTTCTGAGTGGGGTGATACAGGGTGATCCTGGACTCACCATTGCGGCCTAGATCGATCTGCCGCGACTGCGCATCTGGCCAGGAAAATACCAGAGCCTGATGCTCGTGCCGCGGTGCGAGCAGATTCAGCTCAAGAGGCACCATTTCCCCGGCGAACACCGGAATACTGCCTGCGGCATGCACTTCAAGGCTCGCCAGGTTGCGGTACGTGTGGTGCAGGGAGACCCAAAAAAGACTGCCTAACAGGAAAGTCACACCGTAAACGAGACTGTTCTGGTAGTTGATCGCACCAATCAACAGGATCAGCAGCAGCAACAGCAATGCAAGACCTGCGCGGGTAGGCACAATGAAAATCTGCCGATGGGACAAGGTCACCATGGGCGCGGGTGGAATGCGTCTTGTGAGCCATTTATCGAAGAGGCTCCTGGCACGCTGCGGCATGGGGATCAAACCGCTTCCACCTCGTTAAGCAGCCATTGGGCAAGACCGCCACCGCCGTGTCCTGCCGGATCTTCACTGGCGCGCAGACGGTGGCTGACTACCGACGGCAGCACGGCCTGCACATCTTCAGGAATCACGTAGCTGCGATGTTCCAGCATGGCCCAGGCCCGGGAGGCAGCCAATAGACCCAGACTCGCACGCGGCGAAAGCCCCCAGGCGCATACCTGACTTTCACGGGTGCGATTAACCAGCCGCAGGATGTAATCGATGATTGCCGGGCTGGCAGTGATCTTCGGCACACTTGCCTGAAGGCTCTTGAGGGTTACGTGATCCAGCACTGGCTCGACGCGGTCCAGACGCGCATTGCGGTCCTCCCCCAACAGCAGTGACTTTTCCGCCGCAGGCCCCGGATATCCCAGGGAAAGGCGCATCAGAAAACGATCGAGCTGGGATTCAGGCAAGGCATAGGTGCCGGCCTGGGATACGGGGTTCTGGGTGGCTATGACAAAAAACGGATCTGGCAGCTTTCGGGTAGCGCCATCAACCGTCACCTGGTATTCCTCCATCGCCTCCAGCAAGGCACTCTGACTCTTGGGCGTAGCACGGTTGATTTCATCCGCCAGCACCAGTTCAGCAAAAATGGGCCCAGGATGAAAAACAAACTGAGAGGTATTGCGATCAAAAACCGAGGTACCAAGAATGTCCCCGGGGAGAAGATCACTGGTGAACTGGATGCGCTGGTAACTCATGCCCATGACCCGTGAAAGTGCCTGGGAAAGGGTCGTTTTGCCCATCCCGGGCAAATCCTCGATCAGCAGGTGGCCGCGAGCGAGGATACAAGCCACGGCAAGTTTAACTGCGTGCTCTTTCCCCATCACGACCTGATCTACAGCTGCCAGTGCACGATTCAACACATCCTTCATGGTCCATCCTTATTCAGTGATCCCGGGTGATCAGGGCAAAGTACCGCAACCGCATGTTAGGGTTGCCTCCGACCGGATAGAAGGCGCACGCAATGACTTGTAACAGCTTGTCGATTGAACTCAATGCGCCTTGATCCATTCTCAAGCGTCTATCAGTTGAAAGTTCACTTTCAAAACTACGTCAAGTTCGGGGATCGTGCTACATGTCCATTGGCTCTGCAAAAATTCTGGTGGCCTTGCTGGCATTGTTACTAGCCACTGCCTGCTCTCCCCTTACGCCAGTTAATCTGCTGGTGCCCGATGACACCTACACACTGATGGCAGACCAGCCTTACGGTGAGAATGAAAGGCAAAAGCTCGATGTCTACATGCCTTTGGAGGGCGCAGCCGAGGCGCCAGTGGTAGTGTTTTTCTACGGGGGCAGTTGGCGAAGTGGTAACCGCGCTGATTACGCTTTTGTTGGCGAGGCGCTGGCATCTCGCGGGATCATTACCGTGGTGGCTGATTACCGGGTTTATCCTGAGGTCACCTACCCCGCCTTTGTCGAGGACAGCGCAGCGGCAACTGCCTGGGTGCGCAGGCAACAGGACAGTTGGCAGACCAAGCGTCAGCCCATGTTTGTCATGGGACACAGCGCTGGAGCCTACAACGCGGCCATGCTTGCCCTGGATGAGCGCTGGCTGAGTGAACACGGGATGAATGCACAAGAAATTGCAGGATGGATTGGTTTGTCAGGTCCCTATGAGTTCCTGCCCATCATCAATCCGGACGTCAAACCCATATTCCATCATCCAGACACCCCCGAGACGTCCCAGCCCTTCTACCATGCGGGTCCGCAGAGTCCTCCGGCGCTGTTGATGGCCGCCACACCGGACAAGCTGGTTGATCCCCAGAGAAACACCGGTCAATTGACCGAAAAACTGCGCTCCGCCGGGGTCGATGTCGAAACCCATTACTACGAGTCACTGCATCACGTGACCATTATCGTAGTGATGGCCGACCCCCTGCAATGGTGGGAGCCGGTCGTCGATCAGGTGCACGACTTTGTCATGCGTCACTCCAGAGCATCGTCCGAACCAGATTCCTGAGCGCCGGTGCGCATGCTTTCCAACCTGTTGATCATATAGCGCACGTGCAAATGCAGACTGTATAGCTCATGGGCATAGGATAGCGGAACGTCGACCCGTGTCAGCTCATCCTGCAGCCTGTGCAGGCGCTCGATCTGCGCCTCGATCTCAGCTTGAATATTGCCCTGGTGAATAAGCTTGTCCACTTCCCGCAGTTGCGCATACCAGCGAAATACCCGCGCACGCATGCGCCAGCTGTAGATCGGCCCCATACTCCGCACCAAAGGCACCATAATCGCAATGAACGGGATCAGAAGCACGACATAGCGATCAACGATCGACGCTATCCAGAACGGCAAATAACGCTGCAAAAAAGGCACACCTCGACGGTGGTAATAGTCAGCTTCGCCAGTAAGTGTCAGTTCAAGGGGTTTGGCAGCGGGAAAGGCACCTGCAGGGTCAAGCAGATTTCCTTTGCTGAGCACTTCACGCGCTGCCTCCAGTACAAGGGAAGTCAAGGCCGGGTGGAGTGTCTGGTTGGCAATCAGGGTGGCGACAGGCGATAGCAACTCCACATCCTGACGCGGCACATTCCCCGCAATATCCAGCAAACCTTCGGTCAGAGTGAGGTGATCCAGAAAGGTCAATCTGGCGGCATAGGCTCGCGCCTGGACGAGGCTGACCAACTCCAGGTTCGGATTGGCAATCAGCATTGCAATACGTTCATTATCCGCGGGCAGAACAAAAAAAGCCGCGTCGAGCTCACCCTTCTCAAGTGCCTCAGAGGCGGCATCGCCAGGCAATTTCTGCCAATTCCCGCCGTCCAGGTTCTGGAGGCGGGATGCATCGCCGCGAGCCTCGAACAAACTACCCACCACAGCCCATGTGCCACTACCCTCACTACCCACTGCCACACGCTTGCCGGCCAGATCTGATAGACGCTCAATCTGTAAACCCGTGCGTTGAAAAAGCCACAATGGTTCGTGGTACAAGGCGGCCAGACCTTCCAGTTTTTTCAAATCGGCACGTTCGAGCAGCCGAGTCGTTCCACTCTGGACCAGCCCCAGCTGCACATCTGGAGAATCAGCGGTAAGTCGCTCCAGGTTGTCCATTGAACCGCGTGTGGCATGCAGCTCGAGTGTCAGGCCATCCTCGGCAAGGCGCTCTTTCAGCGCCAGTCCGAATTGGTGATAACCGCCCCCCTCGCCCCCCGTTACCATCGCGATATGTCGCGGCGGTGCCGGATCGAGAAAGCGGAACAAGACCCAGACCAATACTCCTACCAGCGGCACTATCCATAGATTGGCACGTACAAAAAGCGCACCTTGCTTCAGCACATTCATCCGATTCCCCTGCGCCCGTTTTACTCAGTTTATACACTGGGGCTGACCGGGGCGAATCAATCCCTGGTCAATTGATATCGCTGGGCGCATCACGACCCAGCTCAAGATCTGCCTTGTCACGCCAAGTTTCGCCCAGCTCCGCCTTGACCGACACACCCAGATCCTTGAAGTCGTTGACCTGTTTGACAAGATTGCCACGGCCTCCAACCAGCTGATCGCAGGCCTTCTGATAAGCATCAGAGGCTTTTTCCAGGCTCTTGCCAATGCCGTCCATGCTCCCCAGAAAAGTGCGCAACTTATCGTGAACCTTGGCCGCCCGTTCGGCTAGCTCCGCGGTGTGGCGGTTCTGGTCCTCGAAGCGCCATAACTGACGCACGATATTAAGACTGGTAAGCAAGGTGGTTGGCGTGGCGACCAGGACGTTTTGCTCGATAGCCTTCTGAAACAGACTCTCATCAGCCTTGAGCGCTTCGACAAAGGCCGACTCGATTGGAATGAACATGAATACCATCTCCGGCGCATTCAGGCCCGGCAGGTCAAAGTAATTACGATCAGACAACTCGCGAATACGCTGTCCTATCGCTTGAACATGCTCGGCCAAGGCGATTCGGCGCTCGCTGTCGTCTTCACTGTTGATGTAGCGCGTATAGGCGTTGAGCGAAACCTTGGCATCAATGATCAGATGCTTTTCCTGGGGCAGGTACACCAGCACATCCGGACGTTGCCGCTGACCTTCGCTGTTGGTCATGCTCACTTCGCGCTTGAAATCCTTGCCCGCGACCAGGCCAGAGCGTTCCAGGACATTTTCCAGAATCAGCTCACCCCAGTTGCCCTGGGTTTTCTTCTGACCGCGCAGGGCAGTGCTCAGATCATGGGCTTCCTGGGTGATCTGCCGGTTGAGCTCCTTGAGGTGATTCAGCTCACTGGCCAGGGTCGCCTGCTGCTGGGTGTCCTTGTGATGAATGTCCTCGACCTTGAGGCGGAATTGATCAATCTGTTCGCGAAAGGGTTTGAGCAGGTTATCCAGCGACTGCTGGCTTTGCTGCGAGAAAGCCTGGCCCTTTGCCTCGAATATACGACTGGCGAGCTGCTCGAACTCCAGTTTGAGTTGGTCGCGACTGTCCTTGAGCAACTGCTGTTGTTCAGTAAAGTGCTGCTGACGGTGCTCGAGCGTATTCTGCAAGGTCGAGTGCTCGATCCCCAGTACCTCATGGCTGGCTTGCAGTTCCTGCAGCCTGGCATTGAACGCATCACGCTCCTGCTTCACAGACGCCAACTGGCGCGCCTGCTCCTCCCCAAGCGTCTGGGCCTTTTCAGCCCGCACTTGCCATTCGTGGGCTTGCCGCTCCAGGTCACTTTGCCGCGACTGCCCCAACTGGTACTGGTCGCGTAGAGAGTCGATGTTTTCGTGAAGATGTTCGAGGCGCACCTGCAACCCGGCACGTTCGCTGTGCTGCTGATGGGCCTCAAGCTGCAGTTGCTGGCAGAGCTCACGCTGCTGCTCGGTCTGGCGCCGAGCCTCGTCGAGCTCCTGTTGCTGAGCTGCCTGGCGGCGCACCTGCAACCATGCCGTAAGCCCCCAGCCCAGTAACAGGACTGCACTGACGATGGCCAACTGGATCTGCGCGTCGCTTAAGGGCATGGATATCTCTCCTTGTCTGATGCCGCGCATTATCCCGGTTTACCCACCGGTTTGTAACCTTTGCACACGCTCCAAGCACCTCTGGCACGGCTTTCAACAAAGCTTCCCCCCCATTAGGGGGGTACATCAAGACCATACAGGGGACTAGTGTCGTACGCAGTGCGATGTTCCGCCTGGCGGACCATCTTGAAGGCAGCATTCGAGCCAGCATGCACTTGCCAAGGGTTCCAAATAAAAACAAAGCGTCCGGCGCGAGGAATACCATGACTAGGACAACAACAAAGCAATCCTTCAATGCCTTACTCAAGCCATTGACCGTGGCCGTAGCAGTAGCCATCTCCCTCCCTGCCCATGCAGTTCGATTCGACCTCGGCGAAGTGCAGGGCCAGTTCGACTCACAAATGTCGGTAGGCACCAGTATCGGCACCAGTGAGATAGATGATGATCTGATCTGGGTTAACAATGGAGGCAAGGCTAACGCCGCCAACTCAGACGACGGCCGCCAGAACTTCAAGAAGGGCGAACCCTTCTCGACCATTTTCAAAGCGACCCACGACCTGTCCTTGCAATACGACAATACCGGCGTATTTGTACGCGGCAAATACTGGTATGACTTCGAAACCAAGGACGGCAGCCGTGAGCTCTACGATATAAACGACAGCGGCCGGCGTCAGGCAGCCAAGTCATCCGGAGGCCAGATTCTTGATGCCTTCATTTACCACAACTACAACATCGGCAACCTGCCGGGCTCTGTACGTGTGGGTAAGCAGGTAGTCAGCTGGGGTGAAAGTACCTTCATCCAGAACAGCGTCAACAGTATCAACCCGATCGACGTAGCTGCATTCCGTCGCCCTGGCGCCGAGATCAAGGAAGGACTGATTCCAGTCAACATGTTGTTCGTATCCCAGAGTCTGACTGAAAACCTGGGTATGGAAGCCTTTTATCAGCTTGAGTGGGATCCGACCGTACTCGACAACTGTGGCACCTTTTTCTCGTTTACCGATTCAGTAGCCAAAGGCTGTGATCAGGTAGGTATTGGCGGCTCTCAAGCTTCAGCAAATTCGCAAGTCAATCCTTTCGTTTACGTGCCTCGCACGGAGAACCGTGAAGCACGTGATAGCGGCCAGTTTGGTGTTGCCTTTCGCTTGTACGTAGACAGTCTGAATCAGACCGAGTTTGGCCTGTTTGCAATGAACTATCACAGCCGCAATCCGGTATTCAGTACAACTGCCGGTACCGGTGCAGCGAATCCAGCAGGCTTTGGCTTCAACAACGACACCAACGCCTGGGAAATTCCTGTAGACGCTGCCTATTACATCGAATATCCGGAGGACATCCGACTCTACGGGGTGAGCTTCCAGACCAACCTGGGCGGCATGTCGGTTTCAGGTGAAGTCAGCTACCGTCCCAATCAGCCACTGCAGATCAGCACTAATGATCTGGTAGGTGCTGCACTGGGCGCGGCTGGCAATCCGGTTTCTCCAGTCAACTCCCAGGGCTTGGGTGGCAGCGTATTCGGCGTTCCTGCTGCACCCGGCACCGACCTGCCAGGCTACAAGCGTATGCCTGTAACCCAGGCTCAGGTTACCGTCATCAACTTTATCGACAACGTCTGGGGCGCTGACCGTCTGACCGTGGTCGGTGAAGTGGGTTATAACCACATTGGCGGCATCAAGAGCAGCCCCACCGAACTGCGCTTTGGTCGTGACTCGCTCTACGGCTCAGGCGAACTGCCAATAGCCGGCCTGTGCGAAACCGCACTAAATGCCTCTCAGCCCAAATACTGTAACGACGAAGGCTTCTACACCCAGCACTCCTGGGGTCTGCGCACTGTTGCATCGCTGGAGTATCGCGGCTTTGCCGGTGTTCAGCTGACGCCTAACGTGGCTTTTGCCTGGGACGTGGAAGGTTACGGTCCGAACTTCAACGAAGGATCCAAGGCCGCGAGCATCGGTCTGAACGCTCTTTATAACAACAAATACAATGCCAGCATCAATTACACGAACTTCTTCGGTGGCGATTACAACGCCATGGCGGATCGTGACTTTATTGCGCTGAGCGTTGGTGCGAACTTCTGACCTGGATGGAGAATAATATGAAATCAGTCAAGAACCTGGGTCGCCAAACCTTCGCCGTGCTTGCCCTGAGCAGCCTGGCGATGGCGGTATCGGCGGCAGTATCGGTTGAAGAAGCAGCGACACTGCAAACGACATTGACACCCATGGGCGCTGAGCGCGCGGGCAATGCCGAAGGCACCATTCCGGAGTGGACCGGTGGCCTGGCAACCGATGCGGCACCGGTGAGCGAGAACGGCTTTTTCTCGGATCCCTTTGCCGATGATCAGAAGTTGTTTACCGTAACAGCAGATAACGTGGATCAGTATGCGGACCAGATCAGCCCCGGCCAGTTGGCGATGTTCGCCCGCTACCCGGAGACCTATCGCATGCACGTGTATCCATCCCGGCGCAGTAACACCGTGCCGGATGAGGTATTCGCAGCTGTTGCACGCAACGCGGTCAATACGGTGACAGTAGAAGGCGGTAACGGTCTCGAGAATTTCGATACTGCCTACCCCTTCCCGATCCCCAAGACAGGCGTAGAAGCGGTATGGAACCACATTACCCGCTACCGTGGTGGCAGCTTCAGCCGCACCATTGCACAGGCCACTCCTCAGGCCAACGGTTCCAACACCATGGTGGTGTTCAAGGATGAATTCACCTTTTCAACTGCACTGACCGACTACAGCGCAGAGACCAACCCCAACCTGATGTTCTATTTCACCCAGCGCGTGCTTTCGCCCTCGCGTTTGGCTGGTGACGTGCTGCTGGTGCACGAATTCATCAACCAGGTTAAGGAACCGCGTCTGGCATGGATCTACAATGCTGGTCAGCGTCGCGTGCGTCGCGCTCCCCAGGTTGCCTATGACGGCCCAGCCTTCGGCTCCGACGGTACTCGCACGTCCGACAACTACGACTTCTACAATGGCGCGCCGGACCGCTACAACTGGCAGCTCATTGGCAAACGGGAGATGTTGATTCCCTACAACAACTACAAGATCGGCTCGCCGGACATCAAGTACGACCAGATCATCCAGCCCGGTCACATCAACCAGGACCTGGTTCGTTACGAGAAACACAGGGTCTGGGAAGTCGAAGCCACTTTGAAGGAAGGTCAGCGTCACGTGTATGCCAAGCGTCACTTCTTCATTAACGAAGACAACTGGCAAGTGGCCGCACTGGATCACTACGATGGCCGCGGCGGTCTCTGGCGAGTAGCAGAAGCCATCGCGCTTCAGCGTTACGACGAGAAGATCCCCAGCTACGCAGTCGAAACCCTGTATGACTTGCAGAACGGTCGTTACGTGGCACTGGGCATGACCAACGAAGAACGTGAGAATTACGACACCAACTTCGAAGCATCCTCAGCCGACTACACTCCGAACGCCCTGCGCGCTTCAGGTATCCGCTAAGAAAAAACCGCCGCTCCGGTCATACCGGGCGGCGGTTTCCATATCTTCCAGATCACGTGTTTCTCCTGCGCATCCTCCCTGCAAATTCGTAACTGTTCACTCAACCAGCCTGTAGCATCACTGCTGCCTGGGCGCGGTTATCTACCTTGAGCTTGGCAAAGATACTTTTCATATGGGATTTGATGGTCTCAGGTGTGACATTCAGATCGCGCGCGATCTGCTTGTTCGATTTGCCTTCGGCCACCAGATGCATTACCTGGCGTTCCTTTACCGTCAGCTCGAGCAGCGCAGCGTTGCAGACGCTTTGAACTCCCTCGCCCGTTAGATTGTTGCTGAACAGGCCCTGGGCACCAGCCCACCACTGATCAGAGACCTTATCTGCCAGTGCGCCACAAAGATCAGGTACGGGTAAATCCTGCAGCACGCTGATGGCTCCTGTCTCACGGACTACACTCAGCACCTCGCTTAACAGATGCTCGCCGCGCTCCCTGGCCCCTTGCATACAGAACAATACCCCTGCTGCCAGCGCCACCTCTGCATACATGATCTGCAACTGCCTCTGGCCAAGCTCGACCAGCAAAACCGAGCTTTTTTCCAACAGACTGGCACCTGTTTCCAAACCGTTGACGGCCAGCCAGAGAGCGCTGAGATGCGCATATATCTGACGATCAAGATTTACGTCGTCGCGTTCGTCACTCGCCAGGTCCGCCAGGTAATGACTGCACGCAATAGCCTCGCGGTGTTTACCATCACGCAGGTTCAGCCATGTCCGCTCCAACAGAACTCTGGCACGCAGGCGCGTCCAGCCACGCTGTGTGGCAAGTACATCAAGCTGCTCAAGCGTACGCCTGGCACGGGCCGCAAACCCCTGCCGCCACTGCAGGCGGGCACTGGTGCAATAGGCTGCAGCCATGCAGTCAAGAAAGCCCCCCATGGCAATGAAATCCATGCACTGCGCAAGATAGGATTCCGCAAGCTGGCGGTCACCGCGAAGATAGGCGAGCTGAGCCAACAGAGCCTGGGGCAGTGCGACCAGGGCAGGATTGGGCCGGTTGTGGCTCATGTTGAAGGTTTTGTCTATTCGCGCCAGCAGACTATGCAGGCATTCGGTGGCCGGATCTATACGGCCCTGGGCAGACTCCGCCAATGCATTAATCGACTGCCTATAGCAGTCGTGAAATAGCAGATTTGATGACTGACGCTTATCCAGCAAGCTTGGCGGCAATGTATAGAAGGCATCCCAGCGGCTGGCATGGTAGTGACTGCAGCTCATCAGATTGAGAAGCACATTGGTCACCCATGGGCGATGGGGTACCGCTTCGAAACAACTGGCCGCGAGCGCTCCGGAACGTTCGTTATGATCTGCCAGGCCCAATAACATGGCATTGAGGGCCTGCATTTCCCAGTACAGTGCAGAATCCTTCTCGCTAGCCTCAGGCTCCATCTGGCTCTGCACCTCGGCAAGCAGTGTCTGCGCTGCGTCGACTTCCAGGGCAAGCCCCATAGCCCATGCCCGCGCCATCTTCAGCTGGATCGGAGCATCAAACTCCTGCAACTTCCAACGTTTTTCGAGCATGACCAGTGTAGTGAAATCACCTTGCTCAAGTAATTCCATTGCGCATTGGTTTATCCACCCACGCACTTGCTCGGTATGTCCACTTTCAAGCCCCAGACGAATTGCATCCAGCCAGTGCTCTTGACCGGCAAACCAGCAGGCCGCTCGCGACAGCAGGACCCGGGCAGCAGATTCGTCCTGCTCGATACAGGCTTTTTTCAGGTAGCTGCGAAACAGTGGATGCAGACTGAACCAGTTTTCCCGCTCATCCAGAGCACTGATGAACAGTTGTCGGTGCTGCAATAGCGTCAACATCTGACGCGCCCTCGGCGCACCAAAAAGCTCGGCAAGCAGGCCAATGCTGAACTTGTCGAGCAGCCCGAGTTGATACAGGTGCTCTCGACTGCTGCTTTCCAATGACTGCATAAGCTCATCAAACAGGATACAGATGCTGCGCGTTGCCAGACGCGGTCGGCCTCCCGGATTGATCTGTGGCGTCAGGAGAAAAGCACGCAGAGAGGCTATCCAACCGTCGGAGCCCTGCTGAATGGCACTCAGCTCACTCGCCTGCTCGAGTTCCACTCCGGCCTTTTTCAGCAGATCACGGGTTTCATCCAGAATGAACCGCAAGTGATAGCCGTCTACTTCGAGCAGGTCATCGGCGTATACATGCTCAAGCAGAGTATTGGGTAACTCACGGCGTCCGATGAACACCACGTGGAGCAGTTCGGGGGCACGCTGCAGAAAGAAGCGCAATGCTCCGACCAGAACGCTGTCGCTTATCCGATGAAAGTCGTCGATAAAGAGCACTACCGGCCGGCCATAGTGCGTCAGCTCATTGATAAGTAGGCTGGCCAGGGTTTCCATGGTGAAAAAGGTCAGTTCAGCACGCAGGCTGAGGCAAGCTCGTCCAATTTCCGGCGCTGCGTGATTAAGGGCGGCTGCCAGATAAAAAAGGACGCGCTGGACTGACTCATCCTCTTCGTCCAGCGACAACCAGGCGACGGTATGCCCGTTGGAGGCAAGCCGATCCGCCCAGATAGTGGCCAGGGTGGTCTTGCCAAAACCAGGTGGTGCCTTGAGTAACGACAGACGTCGCTCGGCCACTTGAGTCGCCATGTCTTCGAGTCGTGATCTCGGCAGGATGCCGCGCCCGAGGCGAGGTGGCGTGAGTTTGGTGGAGAGCAGGAGAGGAATGTCATTGCCCGGCAGCGTGGTTTTGGATACCACGTCACCAGCGGTAATCGGAATTATGGCACCGCCTTTCATATTCATAAGGTCAGTCATCCTGAATCGCACGGGCCGGGTTATACCGACCTCTTGTTATTGGCTGAACTGCAACGCCCGGTCAAGGTACGGGCCTGTTTTCAGCATAACAGCGAACAGGCCCGAGAAAAGCGCAAGCGCTTTAAACGAGCCTATCATAAGGATCACTGATATTAGAGTAATTACTCGGCCGTAGTATCACCCTCCCCGGTTGATACAGCGACCACCTGCATTGCCTGCATATAGGTCTCATACTCACGATGCAAAACATACAAGCGGATATTATCAACCTGCTCGGGCGTCAGGCTGGAAGCAAAGTTGGGCATTCCAAGAGGCTCAAGCATGCCCTCCAGAAGGATTGCCGTATAGGCGTTACGTATCGCGTCGCTGGAATGCCGCAGGTCCGGTAGCACACCTCCGCCAATCACCCCTGCTCCATGACAGACCGCGCAATACTGCGCATACAACTGCTTGCCAGCTTCGATATCAGCCTTCGCGGCTACCACCGGCTCCGGTATCCGCTCTGATACTGGGGGCTCGGCCAAGGCGGGTAATGTGGCCTGGCCACCAACCTTGAATACCAGCATGCGACTGACGTTGCGCACACCGGTAGCAACTGCGGCATCACCGCCAAACAGCGCTGCAGCCCCACCCCATCCCGCCATGAGCGCAACGTACTGGTCATCGCCATGCTTGAAGGTCATGGGTGCGGCGATGATGCCGGTCTGCGCATCGAAGTCCCAGAGTGATTCGCCCTTGTCCGCTGTATAGGCGACCAGCTTGCCTGCTGCTGTGCCCTGGAAAACCAGATTACCCGCCGTAGTCAGCGTGCCACCATTCCAGTGGTTGTCATGCTCAACGCGCCAAGCCGCTTCCTGCTTGATAGGATCCCAGGCCAGCAATGCACCGGAGGTGTAATCACGCGGCAATTCTGTAATTTCCGATGAGCCTGCGCCGGTATTGAACGCCTCGCGCTTGACGAATCCCTTACCCTCATTGCTATAGGTACCGGGTACTTCCTGATACGGAATATAGACCAAACCCGTTTGCGGATTGAACGACATCGGATGCCAATTGTGCGCGCCAAATGGGCTCGGCCACATAACCACCATCTCTTCTTCGTACCGCGCACCAGGCACTTCTACCGGTCGTCCGGTTGCGATATCAATGCGCTCTGCCCAGGTCACCTTGCCGATTTTTTCGGCTGACAGAAGCTCGCCCGTGGCACGATCAAGCACATAGAAGAATCCATTCTTCGGCGCCTGCATCAATACCTGGCGCTGTTTGCCATTGATCTCAAGGTTGGCCAGTGTCATCTGCTGAGTCGCAGTAAAATCCCAGGTATCACCCGGATTGACCTGATAGTGCCAGACCAGCTTCCCGGTTTCCGGTTTCAAGGCGAGAATCGATGACAGAAACAGATTGTCCCCGCCGCCTGGACTGCGGATCTCACGATTCCAGGGCGAGCCGTTACCTGTTCCAACATACAAGAGATCAAGATCTGGATCGTAGACCATGCTATCCCAGGCAGTACCACCCCCGCCCAGCGACCAATCGGTATCCTTGCTCCAGGTTTTGGCGGCATCTACCAGCTCTGGATGCTCTACCGGCTTGGAAGGATCTGCCGGAACAGTGAAGAAACGCCATTTCATTTCGCCACTTACCGCGTCATAGGCGGAAAAGTAACCGCGCACGCCAAATTCGGCACCGCCATTACCGATCATGATCATGCCCTTGACCACACGGGGTGCCGCAGTAATGGTGTAGGGCTGGCTGTTATCGGTTGTCTGCTGGCTCCAGACTTCATTGCCGGTCTTCGCGTCCAGGGCAATCAGCCGGCCGTCCAGCGTCCCCACATAAACCTTGCCGTCATACAGGGCAACACCTCGGTTAACGGCATCGCAGCATGCGTGCCTACCCTTTGCCTTGTTAACTTTGGGATCGAAGCTCCAGAGAATTTCACCGGAAACGGCATCCACCGCCATGACCCGGCTCCACGAGAGAGAGGTGTATAACACCCCATTGCTATAGAGCGGTGTCGCTTCAAGCCCGCGGTTATTATCCAGATCTATAGACCACGCCAGACCCAGTTTGCCTACGGTCTGTTCATTCAGATCAGTCAGGGGGCTGTAGCGCTGACCAGCCAGCGTACGGTCGTAGCTGAGCCACTCGCCACTTTCCATCTTGGGAGCATGCGCGACACTGTTAAGGGTTTGGTCCGCATGACTATTCAAAGAGCCAAACATCCCTATTGCGAAGGCAGTGGCAACGCCGACCAGGCACGTATCGCGCTTTATTATTTTTGTCATTGCATTCTCTCTATGGGTGATTGAATTACTCAAACTCCAGCAAAGTCACTGATACGCTGGGCAACCGCTTGCGGAGCTTCCAGCGCCACCGAATGTCCAGCCCCAGGAATCACGTACATATCGCCGTGCCCGCTGGTATCGACGATCTGTTGTGACAGTGTCACTGAGTAGGCGTGGTCCTGTTCGCCCGCCAGAACCAGCAATGGCACTTCAAGCAAGGCGACCTCTGACAGGACGCTCTGACGATGGATCACACCCCGTGCAGCTCCGCCGATGGCTACATCCAGATCAAGCATCTTGCTGCGCCAATGGGTTAGCAGCGGCTCGCTGGCCTGGTCTGAAAAAATGCGATCGCCAAACATGATGTGCATCAGAGTATCGATGTGGGCGCCTGGGCCATTGCGAGCAAGATCCTCGACCAGAGGCTCGAAGGCATCGAGCTTGTGTTCCAGGTCGGCGCTGCTGCCCATGACGATGCACCCTGCAACCAGGTGCGGATACCGAGTGGCCAGGCGCAAGGCGACGAAACCGCCCATGGAGTTGCCGGCCACGTGGCAGGGGGCAAAATCCAGTGCTTCGATCAGCGCGGCCGCGTCACGTGTCAGGTTATCCATGTCCAGCACGCCTTGCCGGCCACTGGCACCTTGCCCCCGGTGATCGTAGGCGACTATCTCGAAGCGATCCTCGAGCAGCCCGATCAGTGGGTCGAACATGCTCAGATCAAAGAACAACGAATGGCTGAGTAACAGACGTGGTCCGCCTGCAACACCGCTGCGCTGATAATGAATAGTCGTATCGTTGACCTGGATACTGGGCATGCATGGCCTCCTGCTGACGCCACCGTAGGATCACGGAGCAACATCGATCCTAGGCGTGCAGAAGCGTTAACTTCACCCCCCTGTTGGGGGAGAGAGGCAAGGGAGTGATACCGGGTATTTAATCAGAAGGGTTTGGAAGGAAGACAGAAAGGCAACGTTGAATCGCGTCCCCAAACAATAAAAAGCCCCTGAAAAAGGGGCTTTTTATGGGCAGTAAGCAGAGCGTGTAAACGCAGCTTCAGTGAAGAGAAAGACTTAACCGCACTTGCTCTCACCGCAATTGAGACAGGTCATGCATCCATCCAGCTGCACCGCAGCCTGTGTATGACACTTACCACACATCTGTGCTCCCGGAGGGTAGGATTCTGTGCTGTCATCGCAGTCTGCTGCAGCCTGGCCCTGGGGCTTGAGGCTGACAAACTCGGCACGCTTCTGTTCCAGATAGGCGCGCTGATGCTCGTCCATCTCATTGGTCATCATGCCAATGCGAGTCAGGTGCTGTTCGAGCACATCACCGATCTCGGCTACCAGGGAGGGCATCCAGCGACCACCGCGTTTCATGTAACCGCCCTTGGGGTCGAATACGCTGCGTAGCTCCTCAACCAGAAAGGTGCAATCCCCGCCCTTGCGGAATACCGCCGAGATAATCAGCGTAAGAGCTGAAATCCATTGGTAGTGCTCCATGTTCTTGGAGTTGATGAAGATCTCGAAGGGGCGACGAATTTCGTGATCGCTACCGTGATTGAGAATCACATCGTTGATAGTGACGTAAATCGCATGTTCGGAAGTCGGGGTCTTGATCTTGTAGGTCGAGCCTTCAAGAAACTCGGGACGCTTGAGCTTTTCGTGCATCTCTTCCAGTTGTTCATCGGGCGCTACAACCAGATCCAGTGGAGCGACCGGCTCATCGGGTTTGACTACCGCGTAGTCGACGATCTTGCTGCTGATTTTCAATGCCATTTCCTGATCCTCACCCGGCTCTGGCCGGGCTCTGTACTATTCGTTAGCGGGGAGCCACTCAAGGGGCTCCAATGTGTCAGAACTTGCCGTAGTAGCCTTCTTTCAAGGCGTCGTAGAGGTTCGCCGCGCTGTGCATCTCACCGTCATATTCGATCTCGTCGCCGCCCTTGGCCTCGACGAAACTGCCATCCTCGAGTTTGAAGCGGTAAGTGGTGTTGGCCAGATCCTGCTCCTTGACCAGTACACCCTGGAAAGCCTCAGGGTTGAAGCGGAAGGTAGTACAACCCTTCAGACCTTTTTCGAAGGCGTAGCGATAGATATCCTTGAAGTCTTCATAGGGATAATCAGTCGGCACGTTGGCGGTCTTGGAGATGGATGAATCCACCCATTTCTGCGCAGCGGCTTGCACGTCCACGTGTTCTGTCGGCTTTACATCGTCAGCCGCGATGAAATAGTCCGGCAAGTTGCGTGTACCTGCTTCCATGCTCGGAAGTGCGTCAGCATTGACGAAGTGGCGATAGGCGAGCAGCTCGAAACTGAACACGTCGACCTTTTCCTTGGACTTCTTGTTTGCCCGAATCACGTTGCGGAAATAGTGATGGGCAAAACTTGGCTCAATACCATTGGAGGCATTATTGGCCAGCGACAGGGAAATCGTGCCCGTAGGCGCGATGGAGCTGTGGTGGGTAAAGCGCGCGCCCTTCTCGCCCAGGGCGGCAACCAGCTCGGCATCTTCACCGGCGACCTGCTGCATGTAACGGCTGTACTTGGCCCACAGAACCTTGCCCTTGATGCTGTCGCCGGCTTTGATGCCATCAGCGCGCATTTCCGGACGCTTGACCAGCATGGCTTCGGTCACGGTAAAGTCTTCGTCCATGATCGGTGCTGCGCCTTTCTCTTCGCTCAACTGCAGCGCCGTACGCCAGCCCTGCACCGCCATTTCCTTGGAAACCTGCTCGGTAAACTCCAATGATTTGGGCTCACCGTATTTCATGCACAACATGGTCATGGTCGAACCCAGGCCCAGGAAGCCCATACCGTGGCGACGCTTGCGGTAGATTTCCGCACGCTGCTCTTCCAGCGGCAGACCGTTGATTTCAACCACGTTGTCGAGCATACGGGTGAAGACGTCAACCACCTTGCGGTACTCTTCCCAATCGAACCTTGCCTTCTCGGTGAATGGGTCACGTACAAACAGGGTCAGATTGATCGAACCCAGCAGACAGGCGCCGTGGGGCGGCAGGGGCTGCTCGCCACAGGGGTTGGTAGCGCGAATTTCTTCACAGAACCAGTTGTTGTTCATCTGGTTGACGCGGTCGATAAGGATGAAACCGGGCTCTGCGAAGTCGTAGGTCGAGGTCATGATCATGTCCCAGATCCGACGCGCCTTGAGCACCTTTGACACACGGCAAGCAACGCGTCCGTCTTCGCGGGTCAGGTAGCGCTGGGTGGCGGGCAGCTCGCGCCAGATCACCTGATCTTCATTGTCCAGGTCCAGACCATCAGCGTCGATTTCGGCCTGTGTCAGCGGGAAAGACAGCTTCCAGTCTGCATCAGCGGCAACGGCCTGCATGAAATCTTCGGTGATCAGCAGAGACAGGTTGAACTGACGCAGTCGTCCACCCTCACGCTTGGCACGAATGAAATCCATCACGTCTGGATGGCCAACATCGAATGTCGCCATCTGCGCGCCACGACGACCACCAGCTGAGGACACGGTGAAACACATCTTGTCGTAGATATCCATGAACGACAGTGGCCCGGAAGTGTAAGCGCCAGCGCCCGATACATAAGCGCCCTTGGGGCGCAGGGTGGAGAATTCGTAACCAATGCCGCAGCCCGCTTTCAGCGTCAGACCCGCTTCGTGCAACTTGGACAGGATGTCGTCCATGGAGTCGCCAATAGTAGCGGAAACCGTGCAGTTGATCGTCGAGGTAGCCGGCTTGTGTTCCAGAGCCCCAGCATTGGAGGTAATACGACCGGCAGGAATGGCACCATGACGCAAAGCCCAGAGAAACTGCTCGTACCAGTGCTCGCGCAGCGAAGGCTCTTCCACATCGGCAATAGCACGGGCTACGCGCTGGTAGGTCTCGTCAACAGTGGCGTCGATCGCTACTGCGTCCTTGGTTTTCAACCGGTATTTGGTATCCCAGATATCCTCGGAGGCGGGCTGCATCGGAATGTCGGTGACCGTGTTGTGCAGGCGCTGCACCTTGGCTGTCTGGTTCATTGTTTTCTCCTGAAACGCTCGGTTACACCCCGCAAAACCACGCTTCCAGGACGAAATGGCGCCTGGGGGTTGCCGGGAAAGAAACACTACTTGTTGTGCATAGCGAGCAATCCTAGACCCAGATATGGTAAAGATCAATATCTGAAGGACTACAAAAAGGTGGTTTTTCTACTTGACTTGGAGCGAGCCAGAAAAGACGTGGCTGGGGAGCGCCGACCTGAACGGCCGGCGAGTATGCAGGGACAATATCAGGCAGGATTGCCGTCTATCGGAAAAAAGCAACCATCACTCCACACCCCCAGACAGGACTTGCCGCGATGCTCTCGTTCTACGGCCAACTCAACCATCTGATAGAAGACGTTGCGCCCAATCAGGGCTTCGAGATTACGACGGACCAGCACGTAGGGTGAAGGCTCCTGGGTAGCCGCGTCGAGTTCGACACGAATCGGATTGTCACGCCCCACTTCAACCGTATCTTCAAGATTGGTGGTGAATGTCAGCTTCTGACTCTCACCCTCTCCTTCCACGTGGAGCTGGGTAGCCACAAAAGGGGCGTCGTCGACTTGAATAGCCCAACGCTCGACCGGCGTAACAAGGTAGTAACGGCCATCGTCGTCGTGTCGCAAAATACTGGCAAAAAGCTGGACTAAGGCCTTGCGGCTGATCGGATCACCTTCGTGGTACCAGGTGCCATCGCGGGTGATTTGCAGATCCATTTCGCCACTGACTGGCGGATCCCACTCGTCAACCGGAGCCGGCTGTGGACGACGGGTAGAACTGGCACCGGGAATGCTGTCCAGAAGAGACTGGTGCGGTGGTGGTCGTCGGGTCATGGTGTTACCTCCATCAACGGCCGAGCAACTGCCGGGTATAATCTTCCAGCGGCGGACGCAACAGGTCCGCTGGCTCGGACTGGTAAAATTGCAGGAAGCCACCGCGTGTTGCGATGACGGCATAATCGATCATCCGGCGTGTAGCCGTTTCCATCAGGATAAGCTGCAGAGTGGCGCGATCTACGCCAACATCCCCCAGCCGGCGAGAGTCTTCCCAGTGCTCAAGGTCTCCGACCTGATCTTCGGCACTGGCAAAGCGGGTGTACAGAAGATAGTCCATACCCTGCACACTTGCCTGATCCAGAGCCTCTTCCAGACCCATTGGCGCTTCCGCTCGGCGTATAAGCGGAAAGACCTGTACGGCTGCTGCAAAAGCTTCCTCGGCGACAACATTAGGTCTCGCATAGGGGTGGCCTACGGGAACGAAATGCCCCTGGGCAATAAACAGGCTGGAGTCGGACTGCAGACTCCAATTGGCCTGCCGGGTGATGCTGTAGGTATCCATCAAGCCCGCATCGCCAAGGTAATAACGTGCGCTTTTCTGCATGTCGGAGGGTTTGACGCAACCGGTCAGTGCAAGCAGAGCTGAAAGTGTTAGAGCAAGTCCTGTCCAGCGCATCTTGTTTCCCTCGAGGAGTTAGATATGGATTCAGATTCAGCGACTATAGACCACGCATCCATTCAGGACGTAACCGGGCCCGTTCGGGGCGCTCAATAGCCGTTTGTACCTGCGCAAGTATCCGCTCCTTGTCTGCCCCGAGGATGCCCTTGAGGACCAATGCGTTGGAGGCATGATCGCTTCTGAACACCGTATCTTTCAACTCCAGGGCCTCGATAAACTGTTGCAATTCAAGAAACAGGCTTTGTTGGTCCAGTGGCTCAAAATCCGGAAAGCGCTCGCGGTAGCGCTCCATACCCTGGGGAAAGCTGACCACCAGGGTAGAAACAAACTCAGGCTGGGTGGCATTCATCAATCTGGCAGAGTTGCGCCCATGCTGCTCGCTGAGACTCCTGCCACCCAGTCCATTAAGAATCATCACTGAACGCATGATCCCGGCATCCCCCGCCTTGGTAAGCGCCTCTTCGGTGGAGTCATAGGTTTCGCCCTTGTTGACGCGCTCCAGCACCTGGTCATCCCCTGATTCCGCGCCCACGTAGAGCATGGCCAGTCCAGCCTCACGCAGTTCCTTGAGCTCCTCAACGGACTTGCGCTTGAGATTACGCGGCAGGCAATAGGAAGTTACCCGCTCCACACTCGGCATATGCTCACGAATGGCGTCGAGAATGGTCAGCAGCCGACGCGTAGGAAGCACCATGGCATCCCCATCGGCGAGAAAGACACGCTGTACGATCAATTGCTCGCCACTGCGCCTGATTTCGTCGAGCACCTGCTTTTCATCCCGCGCGCGGAATTTTTTCTGCTCGTCAGTGTACATTTCACAGAAAGTACACTGATTCCACGAGCAGCCATTGGTAACTGGCAGAATCAGCGAATGCGCCTCACTGGGTGGACGAAAAACAGGTTCGATATAACTGATCGGGAATGACTGGGCGGGCATGATTTCTCCGGAATGACGATGGGTGCTTCAGCCTGCAATCTACAGGTCAGAATGGATAGGCACTGTCCGCACTCCGGGTATCAGAAGTGCGCAAACAGAGCCCATGGGCGTTGTTCAAGCCGGCGTGTTGAGTGTTTCCTCTTCACGGCGGCGCTTTGACTTGTTCCCCATGCGCACGCCGATATCCATCAGAAACTGCATGTAGCCTTCCTTGTCCTCGATCACATCCTGCCAGAAGGGCGAGTGGTACATGGCCATTGCACCGTGTACCAGGGCCCAGGCCGCGCAATAGTGGAAGTAGGCCGGTACATTCTCGAGTTTTCCATCGTCGATACGCTCCTGAATCACCCCGGTCAGATGATTGAAGTTGGAGGCACGTATCTTGTGTAACTCATCAACTAGTTCGGGTAACTGATTGGATTTGACCAGTTTTTCTTCCAGGCGATCAAAGAGGCGATAACGCTCCGGGTCACTCATGCGAAACGCAAAATAATCCCGTGACAGGGCTTCGCGATCGCGTGAAATACTCTCGCTGTGCAGCAGGCCGGCAAGATCACCCTCGTAATCAAGCATCAGGCGTAAATAAATTTCGGCCTTGGATTTGAAATGCTTGTAGATGGTGCCCTTCCCGATACCTACCTCGTCGGCGATCATTTCCACCGTCACGCTATCCTCACCCTGCTCGAGGAAAAGGCGTAGGGAGGTATCGAGGATTTCCTGCTCGCGACGACGAAACTCGCGGACCTTGCGTGATTCTTTTTGCATGACGATTATGCACTTCCCTACCGGCAAAATCGGCATTATGCCAACTTGATGACCAAATTCCCATTATTGATTAAAAGCTGACTGTCAGGCCCTTTTTTGAACACGAACAGCTACAAGGGCAAGCACCATAGACCCAAGCATCAATAACAGGGATACGGCATTGAGCACCGGAGTAGCACCCTCACGCAGTCGACTGAACAGAGTGATTGTCAGGGGTGCATCAGAGCCTACCAGCATCAGCGTAGTATTGAAGTTCTCGAATGACATCAGAAAACAGATCAGTGCGGCACCGGTAATCGCCGGAGCCAGGAAGGGCAAAGTGACTGTCAGTACCGCAGTCAATGGCGAGGCCCCCAGATTACGCGCTGCCTCCTCAAGCTGCACATCGAATGTCCGCAGCCGCGCCGAGATCACCAGTGTGGCAATGGTGCTCAGGAAGGCGAACTGGCCCAGGACGACCAACAGCAAACCCGGACGAAGCATGTCCAGAAAGATATCGTGATTGAAGTCGAGGTAATTGGCGATGCGGCTAGCGAAAACCAGAATGGAAATACCCAGAATCACACCCGGAATCACCAGGGGTAACAGCATCAGGATAAACAGTAGATTTTTGCCCGGAAATTGGTGTCGCTCGAACAAAAACGCATTCAGGGTCGCCAGACTGACAGCCAGCACCGTGACACAACTGGCTACCAGGGCACTGATCCCGACGCTGCGTAAAATGGCGCGATCATGGAACAGCCCCGTACGCTCGCTGGTATTGGCGACAAACCAGTCAAGCGTAAAGCCCTTCCACGGCAGTGCCGGGAAGCTGCTGTCATTGAAAGCAAACATCCCCACGACTATCAAGGGAGCCGCCAGGTAAATGAAGAACACCAACACATAAGCGGCATAGATCCAGCGAAATCGCTGGGTTAGCGGTAACGATGCAATCATCGCATGGTCTCCGCAAAGGATTGCCGGCTCAACCTGAGACCCAGCCAGACAATCAGTGATGACAGTACCAAAAGTAGAACACCGAATGCGGCGCCCTGCTCCCAATTGAACCGGGTAATGAACTGGGTAAAGATCTGCTCGGTGAACCACATGCTGTCCTTGCCACCCAGCAGCACTGGCGTGAGATAGTTACCTACCGACAGCATGAACACCACAATCGAACCGGAAACAATTCCCGGCATGGCATGGGGGATGACGATGTCGCGCGTGACGCTCAGATGATTACCGCCCAGGTCGTAGGCCGCTTCCACAAGACTGTCGTCCAGGCTATCGAGCGTGGTCACCAATGGCACCAGCATGAACAGAATCGACGCGTAGACCAGTCCTACCATGATCGCAACATCGTTATAGAGCATCTCCACCGGCCCGGCAGCAAGGCCGCTCCACTGCAATACGCCACTGATAACGCCACTTTCACGCAGCAGGATCATCCATCCATAAGTACGCACCAACTCGCTGACCCAGAAAGGCACCAGGCACGCCAGAAACAAAAGCGAGCGCTTGCGACCACGCACCAGCTTGGCGATGTACCAGGCGACCGGAAAGGCAATGACCAGCGTCAGCAATGTAGTAAAGATGGATATTACCGCGGTACGCAGAAAGGTTCGCCAATACAGCGACTCGGTAAAGAACAGCTCGTAGTGCATCCAGCTGAAGCGATGCTCCGCAAAGCCGATGCGCTCGCGCAGTGAAACCAGCACCATATCCACATGCGGCAGCAGAATCAGCAACAAAAGCCACAGCAACAATGGCAGCATGAGCAGAAAAACGCCCAGTTTCAATCCGCCCCGCGTCGCCCTACCCGCTCTCATTGGGGCGCCGCCGCAAAATACTGCGCCTGATTGCTCATCCAACCCAGTTGCAGTCGATCACCTGGTTTCAGCTTGGCAAACTCGGGGGTCTGGGGAAGTCGGACGGTCAGCTCGGCGCCCTCGTCCACCTTTGCGCTAATACGACTGTTCGCGCCATCAAATAACAGCGTATTGATTTGTGCGTTAAGGCAATTGTCCATCCTGCATGGTTCACCTGGAAAAAAAGGGCTGATACCTTCGGGGCGAACAAACACTGAAACGGCATCGCCCACACTGACTGGCAAAGCACCTGCAGCGGTCGCATAAAGAATCTGACCGCCAGCCAGGGTAACTCGGCCCGGAGCTGTCACGCGTGCCTGAAGCCGATTGGAGTCGCCAACAAATCCCGCCACGAAAGGCGTGGCCGGCTCGTAATACAAGGTTTGCGGACTGGCCACCTGCTCAAAGCGACCCTTGTTCATCACCGCCACCTGATCGGACATAACCAGCGCTTCAGACTGGTCGTGGGTGATGTAGATAAAGGTGGTGCCAAAAGTCTGTTGTAGCTGCTTGAGTTCCAGCTTCATCTGCTCACGCAACTTCAGATCCAGAGCCCCCAGAGGCTCATCCAGCAACAACACCGCTGGCTCCAGCACCAGACAACGGGCGATGGCAATGCGCTGTTTTTGCCCGCCGGAGAGCTGGTCAGGTTTGCGCTGACCTACGTCAGGCAGACCGACCCGATCGAGTACATCGTTCACTCGCCGGGCAATGTCAGGTCTGGAAACACCCCGGCGTTTGAGGCCATAGGCAATATTGTCTGCCACGCTCATCATCGGAAACAGAGCCAGATGCTGAAAGACCATGTTCAGAGGTCGCTTGTTGGGCGGCACCCCCAGCATGGATTGACCCTTGATGCGTATATCCCCGTGGTCGGGTTCGACAAAACCCGCCAGCATCCTCAGCAACGTTGTTTTACCGCACCCCGAGGGACCCAGAATAGAGAAGAACGAGCCGGCCGGAATGCTCAGGGAAATATTATCTACCGCCGCTTGGCCGGCGAAGGCTTTGTGCAGCTGATGGCACTCGAGATCAAGAATGGTATCGGGTGAGGATTGCATGGCATGTCCGTTGCGTAGGATCCGAATCGCCCGGCATTGCGCCGGGCGAGTCAACTGGCATCAATTTCAGTTCGAAGCGCTCACACGATCAAGAATACGACCTTCAATAGTTTCCAGACCAGGGGGAACCGGTGGATACCATTTGATGTTTTCCAGTGCCGCCTCGTCGAAGCTACTCTGGAAGCTCTCCTTCAGTTTCGCACCCACAAAGGCCTCGGCGCCGCGCGAGGCAGTGAAGTTACCTGCAGACTCGGTGATCAGAGCGGCAATTTTCGGCTGCATGACAAAATTGATCCACTTATAGGCAGCGTCATCGTTTTCGCCACGGCGCGGTAGCGCGAAGGTGTCGATCCAACCAAGCGCGCCACTGGCCGGTGCTACAAAGCTGATCTTCGGGTTCTCTGCCTGCAATTTCCAGCCACCTGCATCCCAGCCCTTGGCAGCAACCACTTCGCCTGATGCAACAAGGTTGATCAGCTCATCACCTCCGGTCCAGTAGGTCTTCACATTGGACTTGCAGGCGATCAGCTTCTCCTGAACGCGTGTCATCATTGCTTCATAGGCCACAGGGTCGTTATAGGCCGCAAAGGGGTCCTCGCCCATGGAGAACGCCATACCGATCAATATTGGCCGACGCAAACGATAAGAGACGCGACCTGCCAATTCCGGCTTGCACAGATCTGCGAAGTCGCTCACCTGATCCCGGACACTGTCGTGGACGATCAGACCTGTCGTGCCCCACACATGGGGCACAGCATAAATATCTCCATCAAGTTCGGTATTGGCCTTGGTAGCCGCCAGCATGGAAGGAATGAATAGCGAAGAGTCCACCTTGCTGATATCCATCGGCTTGTAGATCCGATATTCCTGCTGGGCACTGGTAACTCTGTCCTGGCTGGGCTGCGCCAGGTCAAAACCCGACCCGCCTGTGGCGCGCAGTTTGGAAATCATGTCCTCGTTGTTGGACAGGGTGACCTGCACATCAATGCCAGTTTGCGCCTCGAACTGGCTGATAACTTCTTCCGGGGCATAACCGCCCCAGGTGAGCAGGCGCAACTCTTCGGCAATGGCGGAAAACGGCATGGCAAGGGTGATTAACGCGGGTACGAGCATCTGCTGCAAACGCATGATGTACTTCCTTTTATCGTCGTTGGTTCCTGAAAACTAAGTCATGGCTGTGACAGTATAGTTACAGTAAAAAAAGCTGCCCGACCGGCAGCTAACAACAGTTGACGATAAAATCGCTTCTGCGTATTCCAAATCGGTTTATGAAACGGGAACAAAGGGCTGGCGGATGGCGGGATCTGGGTAATACTCAATACATCAGGTTGATGCGTTCCCCCAAGCGCCCGGCCTGAATGGTTGGGCCAGGCCTAACCGAGCAACACTCCTAATGGTCTTGACCCGAATACTTCCCCCAGTGTTCGGGTTTTTTTTGCGTGTCTGACCGTCAGATCACCTGGTTAGAGGAAACAACCGGTGGAAGTTCTCAGTGGTGTTCTGCCATAGCGTATCGAGGGGCTCACCGCGGATATCGGCCACGCAGGCCGCTACATCGCAAACGAACTGAGGCTCGTTGGGTTTGCCCCGATGAGGTACGGGGGCCAGATACGGAGAGTCGGTTTCTACCAGGAGTCTGTCGGCGGGCACTCGACGCGCCACATCTCGCAGCGCGTCGGCATTGCGGAAGGTGACGATCCCCGAGAGCGAAATGTAATACCCCAGATCCAATGCCTGGCGCGCCATATCCCAATCTTCGGTAAAACAGTGCAGCACGCCAGTGCCAGCAAGATCGGCCTCACGTAGCAGGTCCAGGGTATCCTGCCGCGCCGCCCGAGTATGGATGATGACCGGCTTGCCGGTTTGTCGAGCGGCCACCAGGTGACACTGAAAGGAGCGTTTCTGCTGCTCAGCCATCTCGGGCTGATAATGATAATCCAGCCCGGTTTCGCCAATTGCAACCACGCGGGGGTGATCCAGCTCCCCAAGCAGCCAGTCGAGTTCGGTGAGTTGCTCGTCCGCCAGATCCAGCGGATGCACACCTACACTGCAGTAAACATCCGGATAGCGCTGAGCCAGGCTTTTAACCACCGGCGCATTGGCTGCATCGACGCCTATACAGAGAAATTTGCCCACCCCTTTCGCCCGCGCCGCATCCAGTGCAGCGTCAAGTGAGCCTGAGTAAGGAGTGAGATCCAATCGGTCAAGATGGCAGTGGGAGTCAATCAGCATGGAAATACAAATTACATCGTATGGGTGGGTCGGTCGGACTTGAGGGCACCTGCGAGGTAGGTTTCGATCTTGCTGCGAGCAGTATTGTCCTGATCGCTGAACTGCACACCGATACCCGCAGCTCGGTTACCCTGGGCCCCTTTCGGTGTGATCCAGATAACCTTGCCAGCCACAGGAATTTTCTCCGGCTCGTCCATCAGGTTGAGCAGCATGAACACTTCATCGCTGAGTCGATAGCTCTTGTTGGTCGGAATAAAGAGCCCGCCGTGCTTCACGAAAGGCATGTAGGCTGCATACAAAACCGACTTGTCCTTGATAGTGAGGGACAGGATACCGTTGCGGGGACCGGGGGCGGTCGGATTACTCATGGTGTATTCATCCTGATCAATTGTGTTTGCAGATTAACGCTTTTTCAGCAACTGTTTCCACTCTAGCAACAAGGTCTCGAGAAACAATCCCCTGTTGAGGTTCGCCTTGCCCAGCGTCATCGACCGATGCGCGAGCAACCAGTCCTGCCATTGCATCAACTGTTGCGCGTGAACGTGTTTGGCCATGTAGCCAAGCACCACATCCATATCACTATTCTCGGCTTGAGCAATCGCGCCCGTTTGCAGTTTGAGTAAATCCAGCGTCCAGCTGCAGAACCAGTCAATCAACAACTCGAGGGGGATTTTCGACCAGCTTTCAGCTACCTGACTGGGAGATTGCTTGTCCTTGAGCAACGCCTTGATGTTCTCAACCACACCCAAGCGCAGCTGTACCGCATCCATTTCGTACAGAGAAGCGGCACGCAATGGCGCACCGGCGGCCATCTGCAAGAGTATCAACCGCTGATTTTCATTGAGCTCGGGCACGGTTTCAGCCAGCCAGGCGAGCGCCGAAGCCTGCGCTGGCGTAGGGAGTCGTTGTGCGCGGCAACGACTGCGTACTGTTGGTAACAGGCGCCCTGGCTGATCCGTGACCAATAGTAAATAGGTCGCTGCAGTCGGTTCTTCGAGGGATTTAAGCAAAGCATTAGCCGCATTTTGATTCATCGCCTCAGCAGGATGCAGAACGATCACCTTGCTGCCTCCCTGCTGCGACGTCTGGCCCATGAAGTCGACCAGTTGCCTGATGGCATCAACACGGATTGCTTTACCCTCCTCCTCCGGCGTGATCAATAACAGATCGGGATGAGTGCCTGCTTCGCGCAGCAGACAACTGCGACACCGTCCACAGGCCATGCCCTGAGCAGGTTTGTCACATAGCAGAAAAGCGGCGAACGCATTGGCGAAGCGCCGCTTGCCCACGCCCGGCAAACCACTAAACAGGTAGGCGTGTGCGTGCTCTTGCTGTTCGGTCAGTTGAGACCAGACCTCCTGATGCCAAGGAAAGGCAACCTCAGACATGCCACCGCTCCAGAACCTGCGCAATCAAAGGCCGCATTGCCTCTGCAACGTCATCGAGCGTGCCGCTGGAATCGATTACCCGGTAGCGGCCCGGGTCCGCGGCGGCGCGGTCGAGATAGGTCTGACGAACCGACTCGAAAAAAGCCGTCTGCTCCACTTCAAAACGATCCAGCTCACTGCGCGCACGGGCCCGCCGCATGCCGATTTCCACCGGCACATCGAAAACGATAGTCAGATCGGGGCGCAATGAACCCTGAACCCAGTCCTCAAGCGCGGCGATCCGCTGCGTAGCGATCCCGCGGCCGCCACCCTGATAGGCGTAGGTGGCATCCGTGAAACGGTCACTGATTACTACCTGTCCTTGTTCGAGGGCTGGACGGATGAGACGATCGAGGTGCTGAGCACGTGCAGCAAACATCAACAGCAGCTCCGCATCCGAGCACATGACCTCATCGTGGTGGCTGAGCAATACCCCACGGATTTTCTCCGCAATCGGTGTACCACCAGGCTCACGGGTTAACAGCGGATCACAGCCGGCTTCGCGAAGCGCCGCGGCGAAGAACTGCAGGTTTGTCGACTTGCCTGCGCCTTCAGGCCCCTCGAAAGTGATAAACAATCCGCTCATTGCGAGCCCTCTCCCGTGCCGCCAGGGCTGGAGCGATAGCTCTCGGCCCGCTGACGAATCTGGTATTGCTGCACAGCTCGATTATGCTCGCGCAGGGAGTCGGAGAACACATGGCTGCCATCCCCACGAGCGACAAAATACAGGCTGGTTCCGGACTTTGGATTAACAGCTGCTTGCAAAGCTTCGCGGCCCGGCATGGCAATAGGTGTCGGCGGTAGACCGTCTATTGTGTAGGTGTTGTAGGCAGTCGGCCGGCGCAAATCACTGCGACGGATATTGCCCTGGTAGGCATCGCCCATGCCGTAAATAACCGTAGGGTCAGTCTGCAGTCGCATGCCGATGCGCAGCCTGCGGGTAAACACACCAGCAATTTCGCCGCGCTCCTGTGGCACACCCGTTTCACGCTCGATGATAGAGGCAAGTATCAAAGCCTCGTATGGCGTCTTCACCGGCAGATCGTCAGCACGCGACTGCCACACATCAGCCAGTACCTCTTCCATGCGCTGGAACGACCTGAGCAGGATGTCGCGATCGCTCATGCCGAAGGTGTACTGGTAGGTGTCAGGAAAAAAACGCCCTTCCGGGTGTATCCCCTCCAGATCCAGTGCCGCCATGACCTCTTTGTTACTGGCCTCTGCGTCCAGTGACTGCTGAAGTCGGTCCGCCTTTGCCAGTTGCTCGCGTACCTGCCGGAAATTCCAGCCTTCGACCAGTGTCACGCTGCGGCGCACAACCTCCCCTGCATCCAGCCTGCGCAAAAGCTCCGCTGCCGACATACCGGGCTCGAGTTGATATTCACCCACCTGCAGTACTGAGTCCGGCATCTGCCACTGCCAGTAACGACGCAGCCACTGAGCCCGGTCGATGACACCATCTCGCTCAAGGTTTGCGAGAACCCCTGCCGGAGTACTGCCCGGCGCCACATCCAGGCTGGTAGGCTCATCCACACGGACAGGCTGCTCCAGCACATCCTCGAGGGTTAGGTATCCCCACAAACCTATCGCAGAAAAAGAAACAACTGACATAACAATAACTAAACGAATAAAACGCAGAATCAACTTCACTATATCACCTGTTCTGCCAGGCGTTGTGCCTGGCGTGTTCGGGGTCCAATCGGCCAGCTCGCATTCTTCAGACCGATGACCGGCCACACACCGAAAAGGCTATTACAGCAGAACACCTCAGTGCTCTCCATCAAGGTCGAAAGGTCGACTGTCATGACTTCAACCGGATCATCGATCTGGCCCAACTGATCAATCAGATAGTCGCGCATGATCCCCTGCACTCCGCACCCGGACACATCCGGCGTTACCCAGCGTCCTTCATGGAGCATGAAGATATTACTCATGGTGCACTCGATCACATTCCCGGAGGTGTCGCGCACCATGCCTTCGGCATAGGTAGTATCAGACCATTCACTGCGGGCTAGCACCTGCTCTAACCGATTAAGGTGCTTGATTCCGGCGAGCAGAGGCTGGATCGCCATACGTGTCTGGCACTCAAACAATCTGACTCCGTTGCGGGCATTATCAACAGGGTAATCAACGGGCGGCAAGCTCTGGCAGATTCTCGTGGGCTGTACCGGGGAAGGAATGCCGTAGCCCCGCTTGCCAAGCCCTCGAGTCAGAATCATCTTGAGCACGCCGTTATGCAACTGCGCGGCTGCCATATTAAGCTCTGTGACGATTTCAGTCAGGTCGGCTTCCATTTTCAACGCAGCAATACCACGACGCAAACGAGCAAGATGATACTCGAGCAGCGCAATGCGACCCTCGGCAACGCGCATGGTTTCGAACAAGCCGTCACCGTAGGCCAGCCCCCGGTCCAGCACTGAAAGCTCGCTTAGCTGCTGGCCGTTAACCAGACACTGCGGTGATTGCACGCTGTCCAGACCGGAGTCCGTCATCAGAGACGACGGAACACCAGACTGCCGTTGGTGCCACCAAAGCCAAACGAATTGGACACCACAACGTCAAGCGAGCGTTGCTGGGCTTGGTGGGCGACATAATCCAGATCGCACCCTTCATCGGGATTGTCGAGGTTGATGGTAGGCGGCGCCACCTGATCGCGCAGGGCCAGGATACTGAAAATCGCCTCGACCGCACCGGCTGCGCCAAGCAAATGGCCAGTCATGGATTTGGTCGAGCTGATAGCCAATGCCTGAGAATGGTCACCAAACACCGTCTTCACCGCACGCGTCTCGGCCAGATCGCCGGCGGAGGTGGAGGTACCATGGGCATTGATATAACCGACTGCTGAGGGGTCCACACCGGCATCACGCAGGGCGTTGGTCATGCACTTGGCCCCGCCGCG
This sequence comes from uncultured Halopseudomonas sp., assembly GCF_963977355.1. NCBI lineage: Bacteria > Pseudomonadati > Pseudomonadota > Gammaproteobacteria > Pseudomonadales > Pseudomonadaceae > Halopseudomonas > uncultured Halopseudomonas sp. Next base: position 126,741 of record NZ_CAXBOV010000003.1, read on the forward strand.
TCCATCCTCTGGTGGAGCAGTCATGTGATAAGCATCGCCACTCATGCCAAAACCGATGAGTTCCGCATAGATATTAGCGCCGCGTGCCTTGGCATGCTCGTACTCCTCGAGTACCAGCGCGCCGGAGCCATCAGACAACACGAATCCGTCACGATCGCGATCCCATGGCCGGCTAGCCGAAGTGGGATCATCGTTACGCGTCGATAACGCCCGAGCGGCGCTGAAGCCCCCCAGACCCAGACCACTGGTGGCCATCTCTGACCCGCCAGCGATCATCACATCCGCCTCACCGTAAGCAATGTTGCGCGCAGCCATGCCGATGCTGTGGGTACCCGTGGTGCAGGCTGTGGTCAGGGCATAATTAGGACCCTGCAGACCGAACTGTATGGAGAAGTAGCCTGCCACCATGTTGATAATAGAGCCGGGCACAAAAAAAGGTGAAATGCGCCGCGGACCGCTGGCCAGCAATAATTCGTGATTCTTCTCGATATTGGTCAGACCGCCGATCCCCGAGCCCATGGAAACGCCGATCCGGTCACGATTGTCGTCGGTGACTTCTACGCCCGAGTCAGTAAGTGCCTGCATACAGGCAGCGATACCGTACTGAATGAACAGATCGAGCTTGCGCGCCTCCTTGGGCGCCATGTACGGCTCGATGTCAAAATCGCGGATCGATCCACCAAAGCGCGTGCCAAAAGCACTCACGTCCATATGCTCGATAGGTCCGATACCGCTTTTGCCCGCCAGGGCTGCCTGCCAACTGCTGTCCACCGTGTTGCCCAAAGGGGTCAACATGCCAAGGCCGGTTACCACGACGCGTCTGCGCGACACAGGATGCTCCTTATTCAACTCTCAGGGATGACGAGACAAAACATAATCTCGCGGCAATCGGACAGCATTGTCCGCATAAAGGGCGCCCTCGGCAATAACAGCAGCCGAAGTAAACAGCAGCTCAACGTGAAATAGATGCAAAAAAGCCGCAGTTCAAAGTAAGAACTACGGCTTTTCTGTATTCAGTCAGCAGACTTTGTGATTACTTCTGGTGAGCATTCACGTAGTCGATGGCTTCCTGAACGGTAGTGATTTTCTCGGCATCTTCATCCGGGATCTCGGTCTCGAACTCTTCCTCGAGAGCCATGACCAGCTCAACGGTATCAAGCGAGTCAGCGCCAAGGTCTTCAACAAAAGAAGCGCTGTTGGTCACTTCTTCTTCTTTGACGCCGAGCTGCTCGGCAACGATTTTCTTGACGCGTTCTTCGATGGTACTCATACCTTGTTCTCACTCCTGGTTGCAGTTCCGGAAAGCCGGACTGCGCGTAGTTTATAGAAACAATTTACGATATTTCAAGCATGAATCGTTTCTATCTCAAAGAGGTCAGGGCCATCAGACCCTCACCGCGTAAAAACTGTTCCGGTCTGGTGGGCGCAAAGGCCCATGCCAGAAGGGTTACATCTTAGCTCATAAACATGCCGCCGTTCACCGGAATTACCGCACCGGTAATGTAACCGGCCGACTCACCAGTCAGAAATTCGACTACTGCAGCGATTTCTTCAGCCTGACCAAGCCTTCCTAACGGAATCTGATCGAGCATCGCAGAGCGCTGGCCCTCATTCAAGGCCTTGGTCATGTCGGTGTCAATGAAGCCCGGCGCAACGGCATTAACCGTAATCGAGCGTGAGCCAACCTCACGCGCCAGAGCCCGGGTAAAACCTTCCATGCCCGCCTTGGATGCAGCGTAGTTGGATTGACCCGCATTGCCCATGCCTGCCACTACGGAACTTATGTTAATGATACGCCCCCAACGGGCCTTGGTCATACCCCGCAATACCGCCTTTGACAGTCGAAAGACCGATCCAAGATTGGTTCCGACGACGTCATCCCACTCATCGTCTTTCATACGCATTAGCAGATTATCGCTGGTGATACCTGCATTATTAACCAGAATAGCCGGTGCTGCGAACTCTTTGCCGATACGATCCAGCACATCGGAAACGGACTGCGGATCGCGTACATCCAGCTTCATACCAGTGCCCTGGTAGCCTGCGGCCTGAAGTTTCTCAGCAATCGCGCTTGCGCCGGAATCAGTGGTTGCCGTGCCGACAACGATCGCTCCCTTGGCGGCAAGGGCGTGAGCTATTGCCTGTCCGATACCCCGGCTCGCACCGGTAACCAGTGCCACTTTCCCTTCAATACTCATATTCAGGCTCCTTGCGTTAATGTGTTGCTGGCAGCGGTAAAACCTTCTACCGAATCAAGATTATGGGTGCTGATTCCCTTGACGCAGCGCTTGTTCAAGCCTGACAGAACACGTCCTGGCCCACACTCAACAAGATCAGTCACACCCTGGGCAGCCATCCATTCAATGCTTTCTACCCACCGCACCGGATTATAAAGTTGCTCGACCAGTTGCTGACGGAGGCTTTGCAGATCAGCGGCCGGCTGCGCCGATACGTTCTGTACCAGCGTAACGCGCGGCTCCTGCCAACTCAGGGAATCAAGATCTTTGCTCAACTGCTCAGCGGCGGGCTTCATCAGAGCGCAGTGCGAGGGCACGCTGACCGGCAGCGCAATAGCACGCTTGGCCCCGGCTGCCTTGCATTGTTCGATGGCGCGCTCAACTGCGCTGGCCTGGCCGGCGATGACTACCTGGCCCGGCGCATTGAAATTGACCGCGCTGACCACTTCTCCCTGCGCTGCCTGCGCACAGATATCGACAATCTGACCATCTTCCAAGCCCAGAATGGCAGCCATACCACCCTGCCCCTCCGGCACAGCCTGCTGCATCAATTGACCACGGCGCTCGACCAGCCGCAACGCGTCGGCAAAGCTGATCACCTCAGCCGCTACCAGGGCAGAATACTCACCCAGGCTATGACCAGCCACGTACGCCGGACGGACCGAGCTGGTTGAGCACCACAGACGCCAAAGTGCGATGGACGCAGCAAGAATCGCTGGCTGAGTACGATCGGTGCGATTCAAATCTGCTTCCGGCCCTTCCTGACAGAGCGCCCAAAGGTCATAACCCAGCGCCTCGGAGGCTTCGGCGAAGGTTTCGGTGATCAGGCTGTGCTCCTGAGCAAGCGGGCCAAGCATGCCAATCGCCTGGGAGCCCTGGCCGGGAAAAACAAATGCAAGGGTTTGAGACATTCCATCATCCTCATTTATTGTCATATTCGCTGTTTGCCATCAGCAATTGTTGTTTGGATGGCAGCGGACTGGCGCGGGTCACAGATTACTGCGCCTGGGTGTCACGGGAGCCAGCCGGTCGCATTCCCAGCCGATGCGCGATGCGCTGCGGAAGATTGCTTCGACCAGCCTGCGCTGCCCGGTCAATGGCCGCCGAAAAGGCATCTTCATTGGCGCCTCCATGGCTTTTGACGACCACACCCTTCAGACCCAACAGACTTGCGCCATTGTAGCAGCCAGGATCGTGTCGCCGGATCATTGGCCGCAAGGCAAAGTGCAACAGGGGTGACAGACAACGCAAAACCAGGTTGGCTCTCAGCGCCGTTCGGAGCTCGGCTTGCATGTAGCTCGCTAACCCCTCACTGGCCTTGAGTACCACGTTACCGACAAAACCATCACAGACCACCACGTCCGCGTCCCCCCGAAACAGGCCATCACCTTCCACATGACCGATATAATTCAGTGTCTCATGCTGGCGAAGCAATTCACTGGCCTCGCGCACCCGCTGACTGCCCTTGTTGACTTCTTTGCCGATGTTCAACAAACCAATGCGCGGATCACTCAGCCCGGAAAGCTCACGGGCAGCTTCGGCTCCCATCACGGCAAACTGGACGAGCTGCAGTGCCGAGCAATCCACGTTGGCACCCAGATCCAGCAAATAGCAGGTTTTACCTGCTACCGGGAGCGCCGCCATGATAGCCGGCCGCTCTATTTTATCGAGTGTACCGAGGATGGAGCGTGACAGGACCATTAGCGCCCCGGTATTACCGGCACTAAGACAGGCATCGGCATGTCCATCGCGTACCTGCTGAATGGCCACACGCATGGATGCATCCGGCTTACCGCGCAGAACGCTGGCCGGCGGATCGTCAGCAAGAATGATTTGAGTCGTGGGAATGCATCGTATGCGTCCGGACGGAAGCTGATGCTTGTTACAGAGGTGTTCAATCTGCTTGGCGTCACCAACCAGAAGTACCTGCAGATCGGGTATCTGCCGGAGACTGTGGGCTACCGCAGGGATAATGCAACGGGGACCGAAGTCCCCGCCCATCACATCAATCGCTAAGCGGATTGACGTGGACAAGACTTACTCTTCGCTATCCTTGTTGACTACCTGACGGCCACGGTAGAAGCCATCTGGGGTCACATGGTGACGGAGGTGAGTCTCGCCGGTGGTGCTATCCACAGACAGGGCTGCTGAAGACAGCGCGTCGTGTGAACGGCGCATGCCGCGTGCTGAACGAGACTTTTTGTTCTGCTGTACTGCCATGGCGATAAGCTCCTAAGCTTTTCAGGTATCACGTTTTAACGATGCCAGCACACTGAAGGGGTTAGGCTTTTCAGCCGGTTCTTCAACGTCCACCGGGTCGGGGGTATAGCCCGGCGGATGCTCGCATGTTTCCATTGGATGCATTGGAACTGGTGGCAAAGCCAGTAACAGTTCGTCCTCGATCAGCGCGTGCAGATCCAGGGGTTCATCATCCACAATAACCGGTTCGTAGTGCTTCGGCAGATTTTTGGCTGCTTCGTCACTTTCGACAAAACCCACGTCACACTGACTATCGAGCGGTACCACGACCTGCTCAAGACAACGCTGACAGATCAACGCTACCTCGGCCTGGTAGTGCCCGTGCAGAGTAGCAATACCCTGCTCGTCCCGTGCGAAAGCGAGCTTGACCTGAACGTCCCCTGCGGGGGCGTCCAACAGCGCGCTCAACCTGGGCATCTTGACGGTAGCCACCGTTCCTTCAAGAACGATTTCACGGTCAACCAGCTTGCGCGGCTCTATGTGTGCGGGTATGGGTCCAGACATAAGCGCGCAATTCTAGGCATCATGCACCTTGCTGTCAAAACTATTTGCAGATTTATGCAAGACCCAGCAGCACAGGTTAGGATAGCGGCCCCTTTTACCTCCGCAGGAGCCACATCATGTTGCCACTGGTACTCGCTTCGGGTTCGCCCTATCGCCGCGAACTGCTCGGACGCCTGGGCCAGCCCTTCGAGTGGTCCGCGCCCGATATAGATGAGACCCCATTTGCTGGCGAGAGTGCCACCGATCTGTCGCAGCGACTGGCGCTAGCCAAGGCACAAGCCCTGGAAAAATCCTGGCCCGCACACCTGATTATCGGCTCAGATCAAGTTCTGCTACTTGAGGGCTCTCCAGTAAGCAAGCCGGGCAACTACGATGCCGCGTATAAACAGTTAAACAACTGCAGCGGCAAGACCGTACGGTTTTTCACTGCCCTGTGTCTGCTCAATACATCCACCGGCAAACACCAGATATCGACAGAGCCTTACGATGTGACTTTCCGCGAACTTACCCAGGATCAGATTGAGCGCTACTTGCGCCGCGAGCAGCCATATGACTGCGCCGGCAGCTTCAAGATGGAGGGGCTGGGCATCACACTCTTTCATGCATTGCGCGGTGAAGATCCCAACAGCCTGATCGGTTTGCCACTGATCAGACTGTGCGACATGCTGGCGGCGGCGGGGCTGACCCTCCCCTGAGCATTATTATCGAAGCAATGGCGCGCTCAGACCAAGATGGGTGGACAGAGTATTACCCATACTGGCGCCGATCTGCCGCGCAAATCGCTCAATTGGAGACTCTCGATTAGTAAAATCGACCAATTCCTCGACCCCCACAACGTCACGCGCTACCTGTGAAGCGCTGCCGTAACCATCGATCAAACCCAGATCCAGAGCCTGCTCGCCCGACCAGATAAGACCACTGAACATATCGGGATGCTCTTTGAGACGATCGCCACGCCCAGCCTTGACCTGATCAATGAACTGTTGATGGACGGTACCTAGCACACCCTGCCAGAACTCGATTTCCTCTGGCTTCTCGGGCTGGAACGGGTCAAGGAACGTCTTGTGCTTACCGGAGGCATAAATGCGGCGCTCGACGCCCAGCTTGTCGAGCGTCTCAACGAAACCGAATCCAGCGGCGGTTACACCTATCGATCCGACCAGGCTCGCCTTGTCTGCATAAATCTTGTCAGCTGCGGCGGCGATATAATAAGCCCCTGAAGCCCCCAGATCGGTGATAACAGCATATAAGGGAGTATCCGGATACAGACCGCGGAGCCGCACAATCTCATCGTATACATATCCGGACTGCACCGGACTTCCCCCCGGACTATTAATTCGTAACACAATCCCGCGGGTATTTTCGTCCTCGAAGGCCTCGCGAAGGCTCGTAATCAGATTGTCGGCGCTAGCTTCCTGCTGATCGGCGATTGGCCCGCGCAACTCAATAACGGCGGTATGCGGCTGCATGGAGGTTGCACCCTCCATCGACAACAGGGGTGAAAACAACGCGATGGCGCCAAACAGATAGATGAATACCAGCAGCTTGAAGAATATTCCCCAGCGCCGCGTCCTGCGCTGCTCCTGGACCGACGCCAGCATGGTGCGCTCGATCAGCTCCCAGGCCTTGCCATCATTCGCGCCGGCCTGAGCCTGATCGCGGTTGAGCATGGGACCCTCGGTCCATTTATCCTGAGACATCATCTACCCTCTGCTGCTAAATAGCCTGTGAACCGGGCATGACCAACCCCGGAAATTCAGTAAACGCATCAATACAATGCTCGGGACGGCTTTGCAACAGGTGCTCCCTGGATTGCGCCCCGTAGCTCGCAGCAACAGCCCGCACCCTCGCGCCATGTGCCATGCGTATATCAAATTCACTGTCGCCTAGCATCAGCGCGCAACTGGCTGGCGTTTCCAGACGATTGAGAATCTCTTCCAGCATGCGTGGATGCGGCTTGCTAAGGGTTTCATCAGCGCAGCGAGTCATATCGAAGAAACCGGTCAAACCGTGGGCAGACAGAACCCGATCAAGCCCGCGGCGACTCTTGCCGGTCGCCACTGCCATCTTGAAACCGGCAGAACGAAAGTTATCCAGGGCTTCAATCACACCTGGGAACAGTTGGGCGGGCTGCTGCTCCAAGGCGATATAATGTTCGCTGTATTCCTGGCGCAACTTTTCCGCCAACCAGGGCTCGTCCAGACCGGGAAACAGAATAGCAATGGCCTCGGGCAGGCCCAAGCCTATTATATCGCGCACCGCCCTTTCAGAAGGAACGTCAAGACCGGTCCGCTTCGCGGCGCCCACCATGGACTCAACAATGCGACTGATGGAATCACATAGCGTCCCATCCCAATCAAATATCAGCGTTTTGAGTTCAGGCATTGGTTAACCTGCGCAGCGTGTCATCCCACATGCGACCTGGCTCGGCCTTTACGTCCAGCTGCGTACCATCTGGCAACTCAACGTGCAACGACGCCGCATGCAGAAAGAGCCGTTTTCCACCCAGCTCTTTTATCTGCTGGGAGAACTCATCGCTACCGTATTTCGGATCTCCGGCAATCACGTGACCAGCATGCCGGGCGTGAACGCGGATCTGGTGAGTACGCCCGGTAATCGGACGCGCTTCCACCAGCGTAGCGAAGTCGCCAAAGCGCTGGAGCACGCTGAACTCGGTCAAGGATTCCTTACCTTCGGCATTCACCTCGACCATCCGCTCGCCGGAACGCAGATTATTTTTTTGCAACGGCGCATGCACCTTCCGCGTGGTTGCTGGCCAATGGCCGCGCACCAACGCAAGGTAGCATTTACGCACACCATCGCCGCGCAACGCGGCGTGCAGATGCCGAAGCATGCTGCGCTTTTTGGCAATCATCAGGCATCCAGAGGTATCGCGGTCAAGTCGGTGTACCAACTCCATCTGGGGTACATCGGGACGCAACTGACGCATCGCCTCGATAACACCGAAATTGAGACCACTGCCACCGTGCACGGCAAGACCCGCAGGCTTGTTGATCACAATAAGCCCCTTGTCTTCATAGAGGATATTCTGCTCGAGTGCCTGCAGAATGCCTTGCCCGACCAGCACCGGCTCGTTCGGTTCTGGCAACCGCACTGGTGGTATCCGCACGCTATCGCCGGCCTGGAGACGATAGTCTGGCTTGACCCTTCCTTTATTGACGCGCACTTCTCCCTTGCGCAGGATTCGATAGACCAGCGTACGGGGCGCACCCTTGAGACGAGTGATCAGATAGTTGTCGATGCGCTGCCCGGCCAGGTCTTCGGCAATCAGGTCAAACTGGACGGGAGGAGCGGCAGGAGATGTACTTTCATTCATTCGCGCATGATACATTTTTTCTTGCAATTGAAGCACTTAAAAAATGCTGTTATATTCGCTGAAGCTGCGTAACAGGCAGCCGGGGAAACAGCAGGCGCATCATCATCGCGCAGCCCCCAGAAACAACGACATTTGGGGCTATGCCAGGCGTTTATCAAACAGTAGGCCGGCAAGTTCCATTGATCGACACGCTGGTTGCCAGGTGGCAGCCAGAATATAAACCCGCTCCCGATAAAGCGATGAGCGGCACCCGATCAAGATGGGTAAGTGTCAGGTGGAGATGCACAGCTTCAGGATCATGTGACGAGCGCTGACAGTTGCCCAGCAATATGTCCCCGTTCCCAGTCCGGCTGATTCCTCCCTAAGGCAGTTTTTGAACAGGCCACGTGCTGACACGGTCAGCAGAGACCTGAAATGCATTCCCGGCGTATTTTGTAGTTGCATCGGTTTGCGTACAGCGCTGTTGTGGCATGGTCACGCAGGCTTTTTCAAAGACTTCCAGAAACGGTTTATCTGTACTCGCCGTAACAGACAGTATTGCCCTGCCCCGTGGTAGCGCATGAAATCTGAACAAGGGCAAGGTTGGCCCAAGCAGAAACACCCCTGACACCTGTCATACGAGTCGCAGGTGCCGTCATTGTGTGATCCGGGCAGCACTGGAAACACAACGGTACTTCATGAAAAGAATGCTGATCAACGCAACTCAACCCGAAGAGTTGCGAGTCGCCCTGGTAGATGGCCAACGCCTGTACGATCTGGATATAGAATCCGGAGCACGCGAACAGAAAAAAGCCAACATCTATAAAGGCAAGATCACCCGTGTAGAACCCAGCCTTGAAGCTGCGTTCGTAGATTTCGGCTCTGACCGCCACGGCTTCTTGCCGCTGAAGGAAATTTCCCGCGAGTACTTCTCGAAGCAGCCCGAGGGCCGCGTCAACATCAAGGAAGTCCTGCGCGAAGGCCAGGAAGTCATCGTCCAGGTCGACAAGGAAGAGCGCGGAAACAAAGGCGCGGCTCTGACCACCTTTATCAGTCTCGCAGGTCGCTACCTGGTATTGATGCCCAACAACCCCCGCGCCGGTGGCATTTCCCGCCGCATCGAGGGTGAAGAGCGCAACGACCTGCGTGAAGCTATCAATAGCCTGAACGTTCCAGCAGATATGGGTATGATCGTGCGCACCGCTGGCCTTGGCCGCAGTGCGGAAGAGCTGCAATGGGATCTGGATTACCTGTTGCAACTCTGGGGTGCCATCAAGGGCGCCTCGGACGAGCGCCCTTCCCCATTCCTGATCTATCAGGAAAGCAACGTCATCATTCGTGCCATCCGCGATTATCTGCGCCAGGATATCGGCGAAGTGCTGATCGACAGTGATACCGTCAAGGAAGAAGCACTTAACTTCATCAGCCAGGTGATGCCGCAGTACGCCAGCAAGGTGAAGCTGTACGAGGATACCGTACCGCTGTTCAACCGCTTCCAGATCGAAAGCCAGATTGAAACCGCCTTCGAGCGTGAAGTGAAGCTGCCTTCCGGCGGATCCATCGTGATCGACCATACCGAAGCACTGGTCTCCATCGACATCAACTCCTCGCGCGCCACCAAAGGTGCCGATATCGAGGAGACTGCCCTGCAGACCAACCTGGAAGCGGCTGAAGAGATTGCTCGCCAGTTGCGCCTGCGTGACATCGGCGGCCTGATCGTTATCGACTTCATCGACATGTCACCGGCCAAGAATCAGCGCGCTGTTGAAGAACGCGTCAAGGAAAGTCTGGAAGCGGACCGCGCCCGTGTACAGGTTGGCCGGATTTCACGTTTCGGTCTGCTGGAAATGTCCCGTCAACGTCTGCGCCCATCCCTGGGTGAGACCAGCGGTATTGTCTGCCCACGCTGTAATGGCCGCGGCACAATCCGCGACGTAGAGTCCCTGTCGCTGTCAGTCCTGCGTCTGATCGAAGAAGAAGCCCTGAAAGAACGTACTGCGGAAGTGCGCGCACACGTGCCCATTGCCGTTGCTACCTTCCTGCTCAACGAGAAGCGCGAAGCGCTGGCAAAGACTGAGGAGCGCACCAAAGTACGCCTTCTGATTCTGCCTAGTGAACACATGGAAACGCCGCATTTCGACGTTCAGCGTCTGCGTGATGACCATGAAGCCGTTCTCAATGGCGAAACCAGCTACACCATGAGTAGCGACATCGTCGCCGAAGAGCCCACTCCCGTCAGCCAGACCAAGGCTATCGTGCGTCAGGAAGCGGCAGTCAAGACGCTTGCGCCCTCTCGCCCAGCCCCGACGCCTGCCGCAGCAGCTCCCGTGGCCGCCACCAAGGCGATTCATGATGCACAACCGGGCCTGTTCAAGGGTCTGATCAAATCTCTGGTTAGCCTCTTTGCCTCTGAAGATGAGCCCGCTCGTGAAGAGCCAGCCAAATCAACAGAACGATCTGCCAGCAAGCCTGCCCAGCGTGATAACAAACGCGGTGGCGATGAGCGCCGTGGCGGTCGTGGTCGGCGCCCCCGTACCGAACGTAGTGATCGGCCCGAGCGTAGTGAACGCCCTGAACGCGGCGAGCGTCCAGAGCGCAACGAGCGTAAGGCACCAGCGGCACGCACCGAGGCGGCACCCCAGTCGGAGAAGCGTGAAGCACCAGCTGTAACTGAAACCAAATCGGGCGAGACACCTACCCGTCGCCGCCGTCGCGGTACGCCGGAAACGCCGACCGAGGCCAAGCAGGCAGTGCAGGAGCAGCAGAGCCCAGAACTGAACCAGGCTCATTCCGAGGCGCCCGCGGAGCGTCGTTCGCGTCGCATCGAGGAAAAACCGTCCGAGGACCAGACCACTGCTGACGATCAGACAGACCTGCAAACCACCGATGAGACAGGCGATAATGATCGTCCGAAACGTCGTTCGCGTAACAGCCAGCGTCGCCGGAACAATCGTCGCAGTCGCGTCAATCAGGATGAAACTACAGCCGGTTCCGAAGGCGCTCAGGATGGTGAACAGTCAACATCCAACGAGTCGTCGACCAACGAGCAAAGCCAACCTGTAGCAGATAGCGCAGTCGCATTGGCCGCTACCGCTGCCGCGTCGGTTGCTCGCACGGAAGACACCGCGATTGAGCCACAACAGGAACAACGTGGCAGCTTGAGCGATGTAACCGATCCTGTAGAGGCCGGTTTGAAGCAGGCCGCCACTGATCTGGAGTCCTCTATCGAGGATGCGGTCCAGGCGTTCAGCCAATCGCAACCCAAAGCAGCAGATGCGAACGCAACTGAGGAGCAAGCCACTCCTGCTCCTGTCGAGGCTCCTGCTCCTGTCGAGCAAGTGCCGGAGATGAAAGCATCAACGTCAGAGCCTGACGTAGCAACGGTTGAACCAGTCGTTGAGACGCCGGTCGAGCCTGCAGTACAAATCAGTGCCTCTGCGGTCGAAGCAACTCAACAGGAACCCGAGGTACGGGTACACGCGGAGCCGGTTGCGCCTTCACCCGCTCTGGAGGAGACAATTGCGGCTAAGACTGAAATCAAGCCCGAGCCGGAAAAACCTGCGGAGCCTGTGAATCCGCCAACAGAAAGTGGACGTGCCTATAACGATCCTCGGGAAATTCGCCGCCGCCAGCAGGAAGCCAAGCGTTTGGCTGAACAGCAGGCTGCAAGCGAAGAAACAGAAGCGGTAACACCGGTTCAGGACGTCACTCCCCTGCCTGATCAACCGGCACCTGTGGTAGATCCGGTCGCTCAATTGCCGGTAGTCGAGGAGCAATCAACGTCAGCTGAGCAAACCGAGGTACCGCAGCCCGAGCAGGAGCAGGAGCGTGCAGCCAATCCGGAACAGGCTGACCTGCTGCCCATCGATACGGTCGAGTCGCCCGCTACAGCAGATGCGACAGGTGATGAAGATCACCCAGAGACCCATGATCTGCGCCAGCAGCAGGAAGAAAAGCCCAAGCCCTGATACGGCAAAGGCAATGTAAAAAGGGGATGCTTAATGCATCCCCTTTTTTTATCTTGGCTTTAACAGACTAGACCCTTCAACCCAGCCGCTGCGGCTCCATTTCCAGTTCCAGACCAAACCGGTTATGAACATCCTCACTGATGCGTCTGGCCAGCGAGAGTATATCTTCGCCCCGCGCACCACCGTGATTTACCAGCACCAGCGCCTGCAGGGCATGTACACCCACACTGCCATCACGAACTCCCTTCCAACCGGACTGGTCAATCAACCACCCGGCAGCAACCTTGTATCGGCCGTCTGGCTGCGGATAGTGCGGTATGCCGGGATAGGAGGCCTGGAGGATGCCAAGTTGTTCCGAAGTCACCAGAGGATTCTTGAAAAAACTACCCGCATTGCCTAGTACCGCCGGGTCCGGCAATTTCGACTGGCGAATCTGACAGACCAGCCTGGCAACCACCCGCGGATCTGGCCGCTGCAGACAGGTTGCCTGCCAGGCCGAATCAAGGGGGGCATAATCGACGCGGATCTGGCCATGACGGCGTAACTTGAGCCGGACCCGCAAAATCACATAGCGTCCGGGCATCTGTTTGAACACGGACTCGCGATAGGCGAACTGGCATGCCGCTCGATCAAATTGTCGAATCTTGCCGGTCACCCGGTCCAGGGCGTCCAGACTGTGAAAGGTATCCTGTAGTTCAACGCCATAGGCGCCAATATTCTGGACCGGGGCGGCGCCCAGGGTACCCGGAATAAGAGACAGATTTTCCAGTCCGTACAGCCCCAGATCCAGCGTCCAGTTAACCAGGTCATGCCAGTTTTCACCGGCCTCTCCCTCTATCAGTACGGCATCTGTGTCACGCCGCAAGACTCGCCGACCGCGACTGCGCATGACCACGACCAAACCAGCCAGGTATCCGGTAATCACCACGTTACTTCCGCCGCCCAGCACAGTAACAGGCCAGCCGTGCTGTCTGGCCTCAGTCAGTGCACCGATGAGCTCCCGGTCGCTGCCGATCTCCAGCAGATACTCCGCACGCTCGGTAATACCAAGGGAGTTGTATGCACACAGGTCAGCCTGCTGTTGCACGGCGAGCATCAGGATCCAGCCAGCATCGCGCGTACTCGCTCCAGATCGTCCTGGGTGTCAATACCTGGCGCCGGGGCTTCACAGGCATCAGCCACCTGAATCCGGCAACCAAACCAGAGAGCGCGCAATTGCTCCAGGGACTCTGCCGTTTCCAGAGGACTCGCTGGCCACTGAACATAATCATGCAGAAAGCCAACCTTGTAGGCATACAGACCGATATGGCGACGGAACGTCATTCCCTGCGGGATACTGCGTGGCTCGGATGCAAAGGTATCCCGGGACCACGGAATCGGTGCGCGACTGAAATACAGGGCGAAACCCTGCTGGTCGGTCACCAGCTTGACCACATTGGGATTGAATACCGATTCAATATCCGTCAACGGCTCGGCGAGGGTAGCCATACTCGCCTGTGGATGCGCGAGCAGATTTGCCGCTACCTGATCGATCAGGCTGGGTGGAATCATCGGCTCGTCGCCCTGCACGTTAACCACACAATCACCAGCATCAAGTCCCATCAATGTCACTACTTCCTGCAACCGGTCAGTGCCAGAGGGATGATCGGCGCGGGTCAGCACAACGCTGGCACCAAAATGACGACAGGCCTCGGCAATGCGCTCATCATCCGTGGCGACGGTCACGCTCAGAGCCTGGCTTTTACCTGCCTGCTCCCATACGCGCTGAATCATTGTCTTGCCACCAATATCAAGCAGCGGCTTGCCTGGCAGGCGGGTGGAAGCATAGCGGGCCGGAATGATGACGTGGAACATATTCAGGTATCCAACCGCTCGTCTGCATCCAGGGCGCGGGCCTCAACTTCCAGCATGACGGGGATGCCATCGCGAACCGGATAGGCAAGACCATCGACGCGACACCACAACTCGGTCTTGTCGGCATTCTGTACCAGCGGGCCCTTGCAGATCGGGCAGGCCAGGATATCAAGCAGCTTGGGATCCATCGAACAACTCCTGAAAAAATGAATAAAAAAGGACGAACACCCGGGCCAATCAGGCCGGAGGCGGACTGAAACTGGCTATTCGCTGCTCCAACTGGCTGACAAAGGCATCACTCATGGTCGCCTCGACGCACAGATACCACCAGTTGGGTCGAGCAAAGCCACTGCATTTGATTGCATCCTTTTCGGTCATGATCAATGGCCTGTGCGGATCGCAATCGGCAAAACTTGCTGCGGAGTAATGTGCATGGTCGGAAAAGACATGACGCTCTAACTCAAAGGATAGCTGCTCAAGACCGATAAAAAAACGCTCTGGATTACCGATCCCGGCCACCGCTGACACCTGTCTGCTACCCTGCCAGTTTTCAGGCTCTATGCGCTCACCAGAAAGCAAATTGACAAGGGCAACAGGCTTGAGCCGCATTCCATAGTCCGTCGCGCTATCGGAAACCGCGCCATTGCGTACAACAAAGTCTACCGATTCCACCCTGCTGGCTGGCTCGCGCAACGGACCTTCGGGGAGGCATCGCCCGTTGCCCAATCCCCGCGCATCATCAACCAGGAGTATCTCGAGCTCACGGCCGAGTCGGTAATGCTGAAGTCCATCGTCACTGATAATGATGTCGACATCTGCACTGGCCAGCAGGTGCCGGGCTGCCTGCGGGCGATCCGGATCAATGACCACGGGTACCTGACAACGCCTGGCGATCAATAATGGTTCATCGCCTACCGTCACAGCATCGTCACTGCCTGGGTCAAGCAGCCAGGGAATTGATTGGGGCGAAGCACCGTAACCACGACTGATCAGGCCCGGGCGCATACCTTGAGCCTTGAGATGATCAAGCAGCCAGATACACATGGGCGTCTTGCCGGTACCGCCCAGGGTGATATTACCTACTACGATCAGAGGTACCGGAGACTGCCATACGCGCGATGCGTCTTGTATGTATGATGCACGGCGTCTGCTCACAACAAGACTGTAAAGCGCAGACAGGGGTCGCAGAGCTGTCAGCCATCGTTGCCGGCCATACCAGGCACGGAGCATGAACTGCTCTAGGGAAAATCCCTTCACTGCCCGTCGCCCGCCTCCGCCTGGGTAGTCGTCAGCCTGAGCCGAGTAAAGCCCAGCTGACCTGCGGCATCCATCGCCATGATCACCGATTGGTGCGGCGTCTGCGCATCGGCGGTAATAATCAACGGCAATGAAAGATCGCCTGCTGATTCGCGCTCGAGCGCTGTCTTGAGCGTATCAAAGCCCGGAGCAATCAATGCCTTGTCGTTGATCGCGATATCCCCGCTGGCCGATATGGTCATTTCGATCTGCTGCTGGTCACGGTTTTCCACTTGCTCGCCGGACACCGCTTCCGGAAGATCCAGCTTGAGCTGGGTCTCGCGCGTAAAGGTGGTTGAAACCATAAAGAAGATCAGCAGCAGAAACACTACGTCGATCAGGGGAGTGAGATTGACACTGGCCTCTTCCTGTCTCTGGCGCCTGAAATTCACGTCCTGGCTCCCTTGCGAGTGCTACCAACGCGTGAGACTGGCTCCTTGCCTGCAGGCGCTGCAGTCGGCGCTTCCACTTCACGATTACCCTGCAGAACCTCTACCAGTTTGGTGGCCTCCTGCTCCATGGCCACGACCAGCTCATCCACCCGACGCACAAAGAAACGATGGAAGAACAATGCCGGAATCGCGACAGTCAGGCCAGCGGCAGTGGTTATCAACGCCTTGGAAATGCCACCAGCCAGCACCCCGGTATTACCGGTTCCCTGGATCATGATCGCGCTGAAGACGTCGATCATGCCGATCACTGTGCCGAGCAAACCTAGAAGAGGCGTAATGGCCGCGACCGTGCCGAGGGTATTGAGATACCGCTCGAGCTCATGAATGACCTTGCCAGCGGCTTCCTGAATGCTCTCCTTCATGATCTCCCGACCATGCTTGGAATTGTTCAGGCCTGCAGCCATGATTTCGCCCAGGGGCGAATCGCTACGCAGGGTTTTCAGACGTTCGGGATCCAGCTTGCCCTCGCGCACCCATTGCCAGACCTGACCCAATAACGCTGGGGGCGCCACACGGGCGCTACGCAGTGCCCAGAGACGCTCTATCACGATGGCAGCAGCAATAACCGAAGACAAGATAATCGGCAGCATCAGCCAGCCGCCCGCACTGATCAGTTCCCACACAAGCGATCCCTCCCCAAAAATTCAGCATACTTTAGCACAGGGCCAGCCACTCCCCGTGCGCTCTTGTTATTCATGCCAGAAGCGCTTGGCGCTGTCTCGCCAGTTCCAGTCACGGTGGCCGCCGTGTTGTTTGTCAAAGACGAAACGAACGGCACCGGCGCGGCTAGTATAAACAGGTTCGACAGCCAATTCCCGGTAGCGCGCCACAACATTTGGATGCGGGTGGTTGAAACGATTACTGTGGCCCGCACTGAAGACCACCCATCGGGGCTCCACCGCTCGAATCAAGGCGTAGGAAGAGGAGGTTCTGCTTCCATGGTGAGGAGCCAACAGCAGCTCCGCAGACAGGTCATGGGCCAGCATCTGGTACTCACCGCGAATGCCGACGTCGCCAGTCAGCAATACTCCACTACTGCCCGTCGTCACACGCAGCACGCAGGACCGTTCGTTGGCCGGTGCGGGCGCCGGAGCACTGTAGACAATCTCGAAGTCCACCGCATTCCAACTCCAGCTTTCCCCTGGGCGACACGCGGCAGCATCGAGCTGGGGGCTCTGGTCCTCGATCTGTCCGGCGACCACGCGGTCCACGGATAAAAGACGCACAATCGCCGGTGCTCCACCCGCATGATCGTTATCAGCGTGACTGACCAAAAGTGTATCCAGGCCGGTTACTCCCAGGTTTGTGAGAGCCGGATGCACCACGGCTTCACCCAGATCAAAACCACTGGAGAAGCGCGCCCCGGCATCGTAGAGAAGTGCGTGCTGTCGGGTCTGCACCAGCACCGACAATCCCTGCCCCACGTCCAGCACAGTTACCCAGAACTCACCCTCTTCCGGCCTTGGCTGCGGCTCTGCAAGTAGCACCGGCAAGCATGCCAGAGCGGGCACCCAAAGCAATCGCGACAGCGGACTCAGCAAGGCCAGAACCCCAGTCACTCCCAACACCCAGTTGATCCAGCCCGGGAACGCCAGATAGGTGGGTACATGCCAGCCGGACGCCCATTGCAGCGCAAGAAACAACCCATCGAGCGCCTCGGCAGCAAACCAGAGGAGCCAGGGAACCCCGAGGGTCAGCTCCAGTAGCGTACCCAGTAACGCAGAAGGCACCACCAGCAGACTGACAAAGGGAATCGCCAGGATGTTTACCCAGGGCGCAATCAGACTGCCCGGCATGCCCCACAACAGCAACCATGGCCAGAGTCCGATAAAAATAACCCATTGCGCACGACCCCAGCGCCACCAGAGTCCGCTCTGCCTAAGTCTGCCGGCCATCCCGAAAATAAGCAGACCGACGGCCATGAACGATAACCAGAACCCGGCCAGCAACGGCGCGGCAGGATCGGCCATCACAACCAGACACAGGGCAAGCAACCAGAAGAGCCAGGGCCCAGGCTGTCGATAGAGCAGCCGCGCCAGCAAGACCATGCTCACCATCAGCAAGGCACGCTGCGTGGGCACGGCAAAGCCGGCAAGCGCGGCATAGATTGCAGCAGCCAGGATGGCCAGCGGAGCCGCCATCCAGATACGCGGAAAAGACAAATGCAGCAGCCCCAGTCGACCTGCGAGTGTGACCAGAGCAAATATCCCAGCGGCGAACAGACCCACATGCAGGCCGGAGATTACCATCAGGTGGCTGGTACCCGTCGCCTGCAGTATCAGCCAATCATCCCGACTGAGCACGCTGCGGTCGCCGACAATCAGAGCCAGAAGCCGCTCGGTACTGGAAGTCGGCCCCAGGGCATGCAATATCCGATCACGTACAAACGTGCGCGTGCCATCAACACCACCATGGCGCAGGCCGTCCAGACGCTGACCGCTACGGATACTCGCCAGGGCACCAATACCCTGGGCGTATAACCAGGCTTCATAATCAAAGGCGCCGGGATTGGACATGCCCCGGGGGCGACGCACACGGGCCTCGAATCGCCAGTATTCACCTTGCAGCACGGGCTCGCCTGCATACCAGTGAACACGCATGAAAGGCAGGGATTCACCTGTATCGACTATCAGCGCGTCTTGCAGCTGGAATCGCCAACCAGTGGCAGTAGCTTCAGGCAGCCCGGCAACATGCCCTTCGATTGAGAGTACTTGTTGATCAAGCTCGATGGGGAGCCGCTCATGCAGTACAAGATGATGAGCCAGTAGCGCCCAGACCATTCCACTCAGGCCGGCCGCCAACAGGCGGCCACTGGGCCCGACGAGCAAGATCAGGGGAATGAGTAGGGCCAACACCCCAGTGACCAGTAGCGACGGCAACTGCTCCAGCATCAGGGGACTGATCAGCCCCAGGAAAAATCCTGTCAGGACGACCCTGGGTTGAGGGCGGCGAAATACATCCACTGTACGGCCTTCCTTTGCAGCCAGGCAGTAGTCTGCGCCTGACATTCCATGCATAATTGAGTGACATTTCCCTGGCTACCCTAGTAATGCCACGCCGGTTCCTGAAACGCTACATGCCCAGTCCCGAACGCATAAAGGAAAGCAAATCGCTTCGCTTTATGGGCAGCATGCTGCACGATCCAAACCTATGGCACCTCAACCGTCATAGCGTTGCGCGGGCAATGGCCATCGGACTGTTCGTGTCGATGCTACCCCTCCCAATGCAAATGCTGCTCTCGGCCTTTATAGCGGTGCCGGCGCGCGCCAACCTGCCCATATCGGTAGGCCTGGTATGGCTGACCAACCCGGTCACCATGCCAATGATTCTTTTCGCAGAGTACAAGATTGGCACCATGTTGCTGGGCGCACCTGAGCGCAGCATGCCCATGGAACTGTCGATGACCTGGTTGGCCAGCGAAATCCACCACATATGGCAGCCGCTGCTTCTCGGTTCCGTTCTTCTGGGGATCGTTTTCGCGGTAGCGGGCTATGCCGCTACCATGTTGTATTGGCGAATATGGGTGGGGCGCAACTGGCAGAAGCGCAAAATGCGACGTCGTCGTCAGAACTGATGGCGTTATTCGGTTCGCGCAGCCAGTTGGCCTTCGACCAGGGTAAGCACCCTGTCCATTTGCGACGCAAGGGCCAGGTCATGGGTAACGACCATGAAGGCAGTCTTGAGACTCTGGCTGAGTTCAAGCATCAATTGCTGAATGCTCCGCGCCGTATGCTGATCAAGATTGCCGGTGGGCTCATCGAGCAATACGCAGGCAGGCTCGTTGATCAGCGCCCGTGCAATGGCCACGCGCTGCCGCTCACCCCCTGACAATTCACCCGGCTTGTGTCCGGCACGCTTGGCCAGCCCTACACGCTCAAGCATCTGCTGCCCGCGTCGGTGTGCCTCGCTGATGGGCGTATTGCCAATCAACAGTGGCATGCATACGTTTTCCAGGGCGCTGAACTCGGCCAGCAGGTGATGGAACTGGTAGACAAAGCCCAGACCGCTATTGCGAAGCTTCCCACGCTCTGATTCCTTCAGGGATGACATCTGCCTGCCCGCCAACCAGACCTCCCCTTCGGTTGGTGTATCCAGCCCGCCAAGCAGGTTTAGCAGTGTCGTCTTACCCGACCCCGAGCTGCCAACGATAGCCACACGCTCCCCCGCTACCAGTTGCATGTTGATGCCATCGAGAACACGCAAGCGCTGCGGTCCGATCGCATATTCCATACTCAGGTTCCGGCATTCCAGGACAAAATCAGTCATAACGCAACGCCTCCGCTGGCTCGGTGCGCGAGGCGCGCCAGGCCGGATATAGTGTGGCCAGGAAGCTCATGCCCAGAGCTGCAGTACAGATCAACACAACATCGCTCCAGATAAGCTGCGACGGCAGATAACTGATGAAGTACACATCGGAACTGAGGAACTGGATACCGAACAGATTTTCCAGCCCTGCAACCATGGCCGACACATTAAGCGCAGCCAACACACCGAGTACACAGCCTGCCAGTGTACCTACCACGCCAATGACCGAACCCTGGACCATGAATATACCCATGATGGTTCCGGGCGAGGCACCAAGCGTCCGCAGAATAGCGATATCCGCTTTCTTGTCAGTTACCACCATAACCAGGGTAGAAATGATATTGAATGCAGCCACGGCAACGATCAGCAGGAGCAGCAAACCAATCATGGTCTTTTCCATCCGGATCGCGGCAAACAGATTACCGTGGGTACGCGTCCAGTCCTGTGCGTAGTAGTCGCCTGGCAGCAGCGATGCCAATTCCCATGCGACACGTGGTGCCTGGAAAAGGTCACCCAGCCTGACACGTAAACCCTGCACCTGGCCGGGTTGCCAGCGGGACAATCGTGCTGCATCGCCGGCATGGATCAGTGCCAGTGAACCATCCAGCTCCGCGCCGACTTTGAAAGTGCCTACCACATGGAAGCGCTTGAGTCGGGGGAAGACGCCCGCAGGGGTAACCGAAGCTTCAGGCAATACGAAAGTGAGTTTGTCGCCAATACCCACGCCAAAGCGACTGGCAATCTGCTCGCCGACAATAATGCCGAATTCTCCATCCTCCAGGTCGGTCAGGGCACCGCGGGTCATGTGCTGATCGACGATGGAAACATCCTTCTCTTGCTCCGGCAGAATACCGTTCACCAGAACAGGAGCTACACTGCCATCATGCGTAAGCATTCCCTGCAGCTGGACGAAGGGGGCAACCGCTTCAACATCGGGATGCTCAAGCAAGGTATCAGCCAGCATCGGCCAGTCATTGATAGGCTGCTGGGAGCTGACCGTCGCATGGGGCACCATGCCCAGGATGCGGGTACGCAACTCACGGTCAAAACCGTTCATCACCGACAGCACCAGGATCATGACCAGCACGCCCAGGGTAAGGCCCAGCATCGAGATCAATGAAATAAAGGAAATGAAATGATTACGGCGTTTGGCGCGCGTATAACGCAGGCCGATAAAGAATGGCAAGGGTCTGAACATGGAGTACCGGTTACCTGATGGGCGGTGCCCGTTGAATGGCAGTTCGGATTGGCATGGTACACTGAAATGCATATTTGTTCAGCGCTTCGCATAGGCTCAGGCAGGTCAAATGACAGACAAAGAAGAAGACTCAGCAGAGGATAAACGGGATTTTTTCAGAATTCGCGACAGCCTCGCCCTGGATGTACGTAAAGTCAGCAGCGCCGACATGGAGGAGGCTGCGTTTGACGAGGAATCGCCGCTGTTCAGTCTCCTGAGCGACCTCCACACCCTGGATTATGAATCCCAGCATCTGCTGCGTCAGATTGCCGAGCGTGACCGGCCGCTGGCGCATTACCTCAAGATCATCAACAAGCGAGTCGACCTGGTCAGCAAGGCACTGGCACTTCAGCTTGTGGATGAAGTCGGTGAACCACAGGAAGTCACGTTAAGTGAAGGTGGCATTTCGTTTGCCTACCCGGAGACCCTGGAAATCGGAGCCTGGTTGGCGCTGCGCATGGTATTGCTGCCCTCCCCCCTGGGTCTCGTACTACCTTCTCAGGTTATCCGCTGTGAGCCAGATACAGACACCGACGGCTGGATCATTGCCGTGAGCTTCCACGCCCTGGCGGACAACCAGCGTCAGATGCTTGCAAGACATATTTTGCAAAAACAGGCGCAGGAAATCCGCGTCACCAAGACTCAGGCCTCAACCAAGGAAAGGACAGAATTATGAACAACCGTACTTCTACCCTATTTGCCACCACCCTGATGCTGGGTATGGCACTCACCGCACTGCCCGCACACGCAGAGACACTGGTCATTCCCCTCGGTCAGCAGGCAACGGATAATATCTCTGCCATGCCCCAACGGGGTCAGACTAAGGGAGCGGTGTCCCAGCGCCATGGTGAGCCGACAACCCGCCACGCCGCAGTCGGGCAACCGCCCATTACACGTTGGGACTATCCCGGCTTCAGCGTCTATTTTGAATATGACAAGGTCATCGATAGCGTACGCCATCGTCAATCCGGGAGCGCTATTACCCCATGACCTTGATTTACGGCCACCGAGGGGCACGCGGCGAAGCACCAGAAAACACGCTGCCAAGCTTCAAGCAGGCCCTGGCCGCAGGCGTCAACCGTGTAGAACTTGACCTGCACCTGTCTGCTGACCAGCAGCTCATGGTAATTCACGATCCGACCCTCAAGCGCACAACGGGTCTGGGTGGCAAGGTCAGCAAACATACCGCAGCTGAACTAATGCGCCTGGATGCACGTCGAGATGGTCCAGTCTGGCCGGAACCCTGCCCGATTCCCAGTCTGGAACAGCTGTTCCAGGCTTGCCCAGAGCTCGAACATTATCAGCTCGAGGTCAAGAGCGGCTCAAGTGGTCAGTCGCGTATCGTACTGGATGCTGTAGGTGAGCTGGTCGAACGCTACGGGCTCCAGGACAAGGTGGTACTTACCTCCAGCAGCCGTACCCTGCTGAAAACCGCCTACCAGCATAACTACTCACTGCCGACCGGGCTGGTTGAAGAATACGGCCTGATTGATCCTTTGAAGAGTGCTCGCCGTTATGGCTGTCGCTACCTGATCCTCAACTGGAAACTATGTAGCCCCGCACGCATACGAAAGGCCCAGGCCATGGGTCTGCATGTGTCGGTATGGACAGTGAATGATCCCGTGATGATGGCACGACTGGCGGACATGGGCGTCGATAGTCTGATCACTGACCTGCCACATCTGGCAGTGGAAACCCTGGCTCAGCGCCCATAACGAAAAAGGCCCCGCTGAGCGGGGCCTGATTGTTGTATTGATACCAGGCAGCAACTAGAAAAGCCGGTTCAATCCATCCAGCGCCGCCACACGATAGGCCTCAGCCATGGTCGGATAATTGAAGGTGGTGTTGACGAAATACTTGATGGTATTCGCCTCCCCCTTCTGGTTCATCACGGCCTGACCGATATGCACAATTTCCGATGCCTGGTCGCCAAAACAATGGATTCCCAACACTTCCAGCGTGTCGCGGTTAAACAGAATCTTCAGCATCCCAACCTGCTCACTGGTGATCTGCGCACGTGCCATGGACTTGAAGAAGGCCTGACCAATTTCATAAGGCACCTGAGCATCGGTGAGCTCGCGCTCGGTCTTGCCTAGGGAGCTGATCTCCGGAATGGTATAGATACCGGTGGGTACGTCGTCGACAAAGCGCCAGGCATCATTACTGACAATGTTACCCGCAGCAGAACGGCCCTGATCAAATGCCGCACTGGCCAGACTCGGCCAACCAATCACATCACCTACAGCATAGATATTGGGCACCTGAGTTCGGTAGTTTTCATCCACGCTTAATTGACCGCGGCCATTGGCCTTCAACCCGACATTTTCCAATCCCAGGCCATCAGTATTACCGGTGCGACCATTACACCAAAGCAACGCATCAGCCTTGAGCTTCTTACCCGACTTGAGATGCAATACGACACCCCGGCTATCCAGCCCTTCAATCTTGTCGTAATCCTCGTTATGCCGAATCAATACGCTGTTGTTGCGCAGGTGATAGCTCAACGCATCGGAGATCTCATCATCCAGGAAGCTGAGCAACCGATCTCGATTGTTGATCAGATCCACCTTCACTCCAAGACCACAGAAGATAGACGCGTATTCACAGCCAATAACACCCGCACCGTAAATAATCAGGGTACGGGGCGTATGATTGAGCTTGAGGATGGTATCGCTATCGTAGATCCGAGGATGGCTGAAATTCACATCTGCGGGACGATAGGGTCTGGAACCGGTGGCAATGATAACTTCCTTCGCGATCAGTTTTTCGACTGCTCCCGAGGAATTGACCAGTTCGATGGTGTTATCGGCGGAGAAGCTACCCTTGCCAAAAAACAGATCTACCCGATTACGAGCGTAGTAACTGGTCCGTGAGGTAACCTGTTTGGCCATTACCTTTTCAGCACTTTTCAGCACATTCGGAAAGGAAAACCAACGGGGCTCACCGATAGTTCGGAACATCGGATTGGTATTGAAGTTAATGATCTGCTTGACAGAATAACGCAGCGCTTTGGAGGGAATAGTGCCGAGGTGAGTACAATTACCTCCCACCGAATCGCGCTCTTCAACCACAGCCACCTTACGGCCGTGCTTGGCCGCATTCATTGCAGCACCCTCACCGGCTGGACCCGAGCCCAGCACTACCACGTCATAATTGTATACAGCCATTCACTGATTTCCTTGTTGTGCTCGAGGGCATGCTCTCATCCAGAACCTTCTGCCACTAGTCGACCTTGGTCGCGTCGTACCCCAGATCATTGCCGGGACGCTTGGCCCGAACCTCTACACCAGCGTTCTCACTCGCCTCTTCGCACTTGGTGACGTCGCCGCCACAAATACCACAGGACTTATCCAGGCCAGTCGCACCGATCCCGCCACAGGAACCGGCAATGGGTTTACGACCCATCATCACGCCCACGGACATGCCGACTACAACCAAAGTCATCAACAAAAATGCCAGAAGCCAAACCATAAATTACTCCTCGCTCTTTACCAGAACCTCAAATAGCGGTGTGGACCGAGAAACAAACTCGGTCCCCTCGCGCAGCACAAACATAGCCGCGACATTGTTTTTCAGTGCATATTCCCAGCCTCTTTCTGGGCCAAGAACCAATAAAACGGTGGAAAGCCCGTCGGCCATCATGGCAGAGGGGTCCATCACGGTGACCGCCGTCAGATTATGCATGACCGGCCAACCAGTTCCAGGATCTACTGTATGCGAATAACGCTGGCCTTCGTACTCGAAATAATTGCGATAATCACCGGAGGTCGATACAGAGTAGCCATCCAGCTCAACTATCAGACTAGCAGTACGCTCGTCGTCGCGTGGTTCCTCCACCGCAATTCGCCAGGGATTCCCCCCAGGTTTCAGCCCTGCCGCCTTCAGCTCCCCGGTTATCTCGACCATATAGTCTTTGATTCCCAGGGAAAGAAGATGTTCCGCAACGCGGTCGACCATATAACCAGCGGCAATACTACTGAGATCAACCTCCAGATCATGCTCCTTGCATAACTGGTCACCTTGAACCCGCAGGTGCTGCTGACCAACATTCTGCAATGCAACATCAATGTCAGACTGCTCAGGGACTACCTGCACCCCGTCACTGCGGTGAAAACCCCAGACGTCCAGCAGCGGCCCGACGGTGACATCGAATCCACCTTCACTGTCGTGATTGAGCCTTTGCGCAAAGGCGACCATATCCAGAACGGATTGCGGCATAACCTGACAGCCGTTGGTCGGCAACGCGTTGAATCGGGATAGATACGAATCATCACGCCAGGTCGACACCTCGGCATCAAATTCGTCGAACTGGTTATCCAGACTGGCTTGAAGCTCTTGCGGGCCGGGAGAGCCATCAACTCCTACCCATTTGATGGAATAGGTGCTGCCCATAGTGCTACCGGAAATTTCCGATACTGGCACCGCAGAATTGAAACAGCCCGCTAGAGCTGTTGCCAGGGCAACAACAATAGCGGGCCGAAGGTTGCGTGGGATCACTCTAGCCGCCGAAATCATCAAGCATGATATTTTCCGGTTCGACACCCATGTCCTGCAACATCTTGATTACAGAGGCGTTCATCATCGGCGGACCACACATGTAGTACTCGCAGTCTTCGGGAGCCGGGTGGTCCTTCAGATAGTTGTCGAGCAACACATTGTGGATAAAGCCGGTCGCACCCTTCCAGTTATCTTCAGGTAGCGCATCAGACAAGGCCAGATGCCACTCGAAGTTATCATTTTCTTCTTGCAGCTTGTCGAATTCCTCGACGTAGAAGGCCTCGCGCAGTGAGCGGGCGCCATACCAGAAGGAAATCTTGCGATCAGTCTTGATCCGACCCAACTGGTCAAAGATGTGCGAACGCATGGGCGCCATGCCAGCACCACCACCGATGAATACCATCTCTGCTTCGGTTTCCTTGGCAAAGAACTCACCGAAAGGTCCGTATACGGTGACCTTGTCACCTGGCTTCAGCGCAAAACACCATGAAGACATCTTGCCCGGCGGCAAGTCGTCACGGCCCGGCGGAGGCGATGCAACGCGCAGGTTGAATTTGACCACGCCGCGCTCTTCGGGATAGTTAGCCATGGAGTAGGCGCGGATGACAGTTTCATCCACTTTGGAGACGAAGCGCCACATGTCGAACTTGTCCCAGTCACCACGGAATTCCGGCTGAATGTCGAAATCCTTGTAGTTCACGGTATGCGGGGGGCATTCCAGCTGTACATAACCACCAGCGCGGAAGTCGACGTTCTCACCTTCAGGCAGCTTGAGTGTCAGTTCCTTGATGAAAGTTGCAACGTTGGGGTTAGCCTCAACGGTACATTCCCACTTCTTCACGCCGAAGACTTCTTCAGGCACTTCGATCTTCATATCCTGCTTGACCGGAGCCTGGCAGGAAAGACGCCAGCCTTCATTGGCTTCGCGTTTGGTAAAGTGCGACTCCTCTGTGGGCAGCATCGATCCACCGCCCTCTTCCACGATGCACTTGCATTGCGCGCATGTGCCGCCGCCGCCACAGGCAGAGGACAGGAAAATACCGTTGGAAGACAGGGTATTGAGTAGCTTTCCACCGGCGGGCACGGTGATCGTGCGTTCGCCGTTAATCTCGATACTTACGTCACCGCTGGTGACCAGCTTGGAGCGGGCAATCAGGATCACGGCAACCAGAAACAGCACTATTGCCGTGAACATCCCAACGCCCAGATAGATTTCCATGTTCATCAGTTACAGCTCCTGTTTACAGTTGCACGCCGGAGAACGACATGAACCCCAGGGACATGAGTCCCACGGTGATGAAGGTTATCCCGAGACCACGCAGACCATCAGGTACATCGCTGTACTTGAGCTTTTCGCGAATACCTGCCAGTGCAACGATGGCCAGGGCCCAGCCCACACCGGCACCAAAGCCGTAAACGGTACTCTCACCGAGTGAGTAGTCACGTTCAACCATGAACAGGGAAGCACCCAGAATCGCGCAGTTCACAGTGATCAACGGCAGAAAGACACCCAGTGCGTTGTAGAGCGAAGGCACGAACTTGTCGAGCAACATCTCGAGGATCTGAACCAGCGCAGCGATTACTCCGATATAGCTGAGCAGACCCAGGAAGCTCAGGTCCACATTAGGCAAGCCGGCCCACGCCAACGCGCCATCACGCAACAGATAGGTATAGATCAGGTTGTTGGCAGGTACCGTGATGGTCAGTACCACTACCACCGCGATACCCAGACCCAGGGAGGTCTGCACCTTTTTCGAAATGGCAATAAAGGTACACATGCCGAGGAAGAACGCCAGAGCCATGTTCTCTACGAAAATGGCCCTGACCATAAGGCTTATATAGTGTTCAATCATGGCTTACATAGCCTCCTTCAGGGCACGGCTCTGTGGCGCCATCTTGAACTCCGCCTCTTCAACCTGCTCGGTTTTCCAGGAACGAAGGGCCCAGATGATCAGGCCGATGATGAAGAACGCCGAAGGTGGCAGCAGCAGCAGACCGTTGGGCTGATACCAACCGCCCACATTGACCAGCGGCAAGATTTCGAAGCCAAGCAATTTGCCTGCCCCAAAAAGCTCACGTACCGTCGCGACCACGATGAGGATAAAGCTGTAACCAAGACCGTTACCCACACCATCAAGAAAACTCATGTGTGGCGGGTTCTGCATGGCAAAGGCTTCCGCGCGGCCCATCACGATACAGTTGGTGATGATCAGTCCGACAAAAACCGACAGCTGCTTGCTGATGTTGTAGGCGTAGGCCTTCAGGACCTGGTCGACCACAATTACCAGCGACGCGATGATCACCATCTGCACAATCATCCGGATCGAGCCCGGAATGTGACTACGGATGGTCGAGATAAACAGGTTGGAAAACGCTGTTACCGAGGTCAGTGCCAGGCACATCACCAATGTGACGCTCAAGCTGGTAGTGACCGCCAGTGCCGAACAGATCCCGAGGATCTGCAAGGCGATTGGGTTGTTACTGAAGATAGGTTCGAAGAGCACCTGTCTGGCGCTTGCTTTGGCCATGATTATGCTTCTCCCGCGCTAAGGTTATCGAGGAACGGACGGAAACCATTTTCACCCATCCAGAACTGCACCAGTTTTTCTACGCCACGACTGGTCAGTGTTGCACCAGCAAGGCCGTCGATCTTGTGTTCGGCATTGGCCATACCGGGATCCACGCTGCCTTTGATGACCTGGATAGCTACTTCATCCTGCTCATCATAAACAACCTTACCGGTCCACTGCTGTTTCCAGTTCGGGTTGTCGACTTCACCGCCCAGACCGGGCGTTTCCGCATGCTGATAGAACCCGAGACCTACTACAGTCTCCAGATCACCTTCAAGAGCAACGAAGCCATACAGCGTCGACCAGAGACCGTAGCCATGGATAGGCAGAATAAGGGTCTGGATACCCTCCTCGTTTTCAACCATATAGACAGTTGCGTAATCGGCACGACGACGAATACTCGCGATATCGGCAGATGCATCCAACTGCTTTGACATCGCAGGTTCCTTGGATGCCTTCTGCTGATCGTAGGTCAATGGATCCATTTCATCGCTGAACTCGCCGGTGCGCAGGTCAACCAGACGAGCAGTCACCTTCTTGAACTGCTCTTCGACACTGGTGCCCTCTTCCAACAAGCCTGCGATGGACAGAATATTGCGCTTCTTGTCCAGCAACTGGTTGGTTATCTGCACGGGCTTGAGCGATACAGCAGCGACCGATACGACCACCGAGCACACCAGGCAGACCAGCAATGCCACCATGATAGTACGACTGACGGATTCTCTATTACTGGACATTACGCACAAGCCTCCGCTTTATATTGGCCTGAACAACAAAGTGGTCGATCAGGGGTGCGAACAGGTTGGCAAACAGAATTGCCAGCATGATGCCCTCAGGGAAAGCAGGGTTGACGACCCGAATCAGCACAACCATGACGCCGATAAGCGCACCAAAAATCCACTTGCCCTGATTGGTCATGGATGCCGACACTGGATCGGTAGCCATGAAGATCATACCGAAGGCGAACCCACCAACAACCATATGCCAGTACCAGGGAACCGAAAACATGGGATTAGTCGTCGAACCAAGCATGTTGAACAGCAGACTCAAGCCAATCATGCCAAGCATGACGCCTGCAACAATTCGCCAGTTGGCAATCTTGGTTGTCAGCAGTATCGCACCACCAAGGAAAATCGCCAGAGTCGAGGTTTCACCCATCGAGCCGTGGATATTGCCGACAAAGGCATCAAACCAGCTGATCCCCTGGGACATTACCGCTTCGACACCACCAGAAGCCGCCAGGCTCAGTGCTGTCGCACCGGCGTAGCCATCAACTGCGGTCCATACGGCATCACCGGATGATGCCGCGGGATAGGCGAAGTAGAGGAATGCCCGGCCGGTCAGTGCCGGGTTGAGGAAGTTTTTGCCAGTACCACCGAACACTTCCTTGCCGATCACGATACCGAAGCTGATACCCAGTGCGACCTGCCACAGGGGGATGCTTGGCGGCAGAATCAGCGCAAACAGGATCGAGGTAACAAAGAAACCTTCGTTGACCTCATGCTTGCGGATCGATGCAAAGAGCACCTCCCAGAAGCCACCTACCAGGAAGGTCACTGCATATACGGGCAGAAAGTAGGCTGCACCATGAATCAGATTATCCCAGAGACTCTCTGCGTTGAAGCCGGCTAGCGACCCGATCAGGGCAAAGCGCCAGCCTTCCTGTGCTGCAAGCAGTTCAGGGTTGGCCGCATAGATGATGTTGGCCTGATAACCGATGTTATACATCCCGTAGAAAATCGCCGGGAAGGTACAGAGCCAAACGGTAATCATCATGCGCTTGAGATCCAGGCCATCGCGTACGTGCGAGGTGGTCCGGGTCACGCTACCGGGACGGTAGAAGAACGTATCGATCGCTTCGTAAAGGGCATAGAACTTTTCGTGCTTGCCACCTTTTTCGAAGTTGTGCTCGATCTTGTCGAGGAATGTACGCAAACCCATGGCTTAACCCTCCTTCTCAATTCGCGTGAGGTTGTCACGCAGAATCGGGCCGTATTCATATTTGCCGGCGCACACGTAACTGCACAGGGCCAGATCTTCTTCGTCCAGCTCCAGACAGCCCAACTTCTGGGCCATGTCAGTGTCACCGATGATGAGGTAGCGCAAGAGTTGCGTTGGCAGAATATCAAGAGGCATGACCATCTCGTAATTGCCGAGTGGAACCATTGCTCGCGGGCTGCCGTTAGTTGTTGTAGTGAAATCGAATTGCTTGTTGGATTTCAACTTGGAAACGAAAATATTCAATACCGAGTGTTTATTCACGCCAGGACGCAGATAGTGAATCATCTCACGATCAGTGCCTTCAGCCAGTACGGAAACCTGCTGATGGTAGCGGCCAAGGAACGCAACCGGACCCTGTGCCAGACGACCACCAAATACCGAACCGGAGATAACCCGGTTATTACCGGGCTGGAGTTCACCAGCGGTGAGCTCTTCCAGGTTGGCACCCAAACGCGTGCGGAGCAACCGGGGACGCTCAACCATGGGTCCGCCCAATGCCACAACCCGCTCTGTCCACAACTTGCCGTCAGTGAAAAGATGGCCGATCGCGATCACATCCTGATAATTGACCTGCCAAACGCTCTTGCTCACGCTGACAGGGTCCAGCATGTGAATGTGCGTACCAGGCAAACCGGCCGGATGGGGGCCCGCGAAGCTTTCGCAGCGCACGCCGTCAAGATTCTCACCGGGTACAGACACGCCTTCGGCGCGGCACAGCCAGATGCGACCGAGACGAGCCAGCACCTTCAGACCGTTTTCGAAGGCAGCTGCGTACTCCTTGAGCACCAGAGCAGGGTCTGCCGCGAGCGGATTGGTATCCATGGCGGTGACAAAAATGGAATGCGGCTCGCTGTCTACAGCAGGAACTCGGCTGTAAGGACGCGTACGTAACGCGGTCCACATACCCGACTCAATCAACTGTTCGCGTACCAGTTTCGGATCGAGACCCGCCAGCGATGCTTCATCATGGGCGGCAAAGCTGACCGCTTCATCACCCTCAATGTCGATCACGACCGACTGCAGGACGCGCTTTTCGCCACGATTGATCGCACTGATCACACCTGACGCCGGAGCGGTATAGATAACGCCGGGGGTCTTCTTGTCACTGAAAAGAATCTGGCCTAGCTTGACCCGGTCACCCTCTTTAACTTCCATGGTTGGTTTCATACCGTGGTAATCAAAACCGACCACGCCGACACTGCGCACGTTGCGCGCGTCGTCCATGAGTTGCTCGGGTGAGCCGGTGATTGGCAGATCCAAGCCCCGTTTGATTTTTATCATACGTATAGCCTAATCACTGGTTGGAATCGTCAAGGGTGGATCGGCCATCCGGCGAAAAGGGCCGCCGAACGCTTCAGGAAGCAGACAGGAACCCAGCAGAATGTGACCACAAACCCTCATCAAAAATCCCGTCAAGTATAAAGATCATGGCCAGTCAATGCTACTCAAGGCCTTGGTTTTTTCAGGTTTTTTGCTGTTACACAATCTGCCGTCGGGTGAATTGACCATAAGTTGTCCAGAGTACTTAATGGGGGTTAACCCATTGCAATTCGAAGGAAAAACATGCTCACCCGGATCCTCGTCCTGATCTGTTGTCTTCTGCCGCTAAGTGCAGCCGCAAACGAAAAGCGCTTGGCCGAAGCCGATTTTCCACAAAGCATTGAAGTTGGCGATCAGGAACTGGTGTTGCGTAACGCCAGCGTACTCGAATATCTGTTCGTAGACGTATACAGCGCCGCCCTACTCACACCGCCAGAGCAACCGCTGGACAACCCGATAACCGATGGGGAGCCACTGCATCTGGAATTGTATTATTACCGTGATATCGACCGGGAAGACGTGATCAAGGCTGCATGGGTAGCCCTGGAGCGGCAATATGACGAGCAGACACTTAGCGAGCTGCGGCCCGAGATTGATAAGTTGCATGCCACTTTCACCGACATAAGCGCCGGCGATCGCTATGCCTTGACCCTTGATGCTGGACATTCACTTAGCCTGAAATACAACGGCAAGGAATCCTTCAGCTCCGATGACAAAGAGCTTGCCCAGGCTTATGTGGGTATCTGGCTCAGGGAAAACGGCCTTTCTGACAAACTTCGCAAAAGATTAATTGCAACCCGTTGATTTTACTTAGCTTGATAAATTCCGAACAAAAAGAAAGGCGCCTAGGCGCCTTTCTTTTTCTCAGCTGATTTTAAAATCAGCGAGCAGCTATTGTCAGACCGGGAATGCTGGCGGGTTGACGTTGGCAAGATCTTCCAGAATCCGCACAACCTGACAGCTGTAACCGAACTCGTTGTCATACCAGACGTAGAGGATCAAATGGCTGTCATTGCAGATTGTAGCCTCGGCATCGACCACGCCAGCATGGCGCGAGCCAACGAAGTCACTGGAAACCACTTCCTGGGAGTTGGTGAAGTCGATCTGCTTGTGCAGATCCGAATGCAACGCCATGTAACGCAGGTATTCATTAACCTCGTCACGATCGGTTGCCTTCTCCAGGTTCAGGTTGAGGATAGCCATGGATACGTTGGGAGTGGGTACCCGAATCGCGTTACCACTCAGCTTTCCACCCAGCTCCGGCAGCGCCTTGGCGACAGCCTTGGCAGCACCTGTTTCGGTAATAACCATGTTCAGGGCAGCACTGCGACCCCGGCGATTGCCCTTGTGGAAGTTGTCGATCAGGTTCTGGTCGTTGGTGTACGAGTGAACAGTCTCGACGTGCCCATTGACGATACCGTATTTATCATTGATCGCCTTGAGCACCGGCACGATAGCGTTGGTGGTACAGGACGCGGCAGAAATGATCTTGTCATCCGGCGAAATAGTCGCGTGATTGATACCGTGAACGATGTTCTTGAGATCGCCCTTGCCCGGAGCGGTCAGAACCACCTGGGAAGCACCGGGGCATTCAAGATGCTGGGACAAGCCCTCTGCATCGCGCCATACGCCTGTATTGTCGACAACGATGGCGTTTTCGATACCGTACTTGGTGTAATCGACTTCGCTGGGGTTACTTGCGTAGATCACCTGAATGATCATGCCGTTGGCAGTCAGGGTATTGTTTTCCTCATCCACCTTGATCGTGCCCTGGAAAGATCCATGTACCGAATCACGACGCAGGAGACTGGCACGCTTGACCAGGTCATTGCTCGCACCCTTGCGTACAACGATGGCGCGCAGACGCAGGCCATCACCCACACCGATCTTCTCGACCATGATGCGTGCCAGCAACCGGCCAATACGACCAAAACCGTAGAGTACGACATCACGGCCCTGGCGACGCTCGCCCTTGTGCCCGATCACGTCGGCCAGCTCCTCACGCAGGAAGGCCTCCAGATTGTCTCCACCTTCCCGGCGGAACTTGTCTACCAGCCGTGCCAGGTCAATGGACGCAGGCCCCAGATCCAAATCCAGCAGCGCCTTGATCACAGGGAAGGTGTCGTGCACTGACAGCTCGGTGTCGTCAATCTGACGCGCAAAGCGGTGAGACTTGAGAATACTGATCACAGAGCGGTTGACCAGCCCCCGACCATAGATCGATGTGACCACGTTGTGCTCACGGTATAGTCGGCCAATCAGCGGAATCATTGCTTCTGCGGTAGATTCACGATCAGTCCAGCTTTCCAGACATTGGTCATATTGGGCTTGAGTCACGGCTTTTCCTTCCAGGTCATGGGCTCTAAAGGGCACATATTATGCTTTTGTTCTGGCACCGAGGCAATCTTCCCGGAAAAAGCGCTGTAAGCGCGGCATAGTCATGCGTAGACAGGTACACTTGGCGTTTTTTACAGATGGACAGTCAACGCATGCCTGCGAACAAAACCATTCTTGCCTCCGTCGACGCACTCGCCGGACACGGCAAGACGGCCTGGGGCAACCTGACCGGCGCATCCCGGGCGCTCGCTATAGCTGAAGGCGCCCTGTTGCACCCGGGCCTGAGCCTGGTAATAACGACCGATACGGCAATGGCCGGTCAGTTGGAACGGGAACTGCGCTTCTTCGCACCCGACCTGCCAGTGCTGAGCTTCCCGGACTGGGAAACCCTCCCATATGATCGTTTTTCACCGCATCAGGACATCATTTCCCAGCGTCTTAAGACCCTTTACCAGCTACCGTCGGTCACCCAGGGCATAATCGTGGTGCCGATGACGACCCTGTTGCACCGGATAGCTCCCCGGACCTTCCTGGGCGGCTCGGTGCTGATGCTGGAGCTGGGTCAGCAGCTGGATATGGACAAGATGCGGCTCGATCTGGACTCCGCAGGGTATCGTTGCGTCGATACAGTGTACGAACACGGCGATTACGCCGTTCGCGGTGCGCTTCTGGACCTGTATCCGATGGGCAGCCGTCTGCCGCTGCGCATCGACCTGTTTGATGATGAAATCGAGACCCTGCGCACCTTCGATCCCGAGACCCAGCGCTCAATCGACAAGGTTGAACAAGTTCACCTGCTACCTGCCAAGGAATTCCCGCTCGACAAGGCGGCGCTGACCGGTTTCCGTGCTCGTTTTCGCGAACGCTTTGATGTCGACTATCGGCGCTGCCCTGTATACCAGGACCTCAGCGAAGGTATGGTGCCCGCAGGCGTAGAGTATTATCTGCCCCTGTTCTTCGAAGAACTGCAGAGCCTGTTTGACTACTTGCCAGACAACACCCTGCTTTTCAGCCTGCCTGGAATCGAAGCTAGCGCAGAACATTTCTGGACAGACGTACGCAATCGTTATCAGGAACAGAGTGTCGATAAGACCCGCCCGTTGCTGTCGCCGGCAGAGCTCTTTCTGAGCGTCGAGGACTGCTTTGCCCTGATCAAGCGTTTTCCAAGGGTTGTCTGTCATCAGGAAGCCATCGGACCTGCTGCGGGCAATACCCATTTCAGCTGTCAGCCGCCTCCTGAGCTGCCGATAGACAATCGTCTGGATCAGCCCCTTGCAGCCCTGGAGTCATTTGCCCGCTCCTTCGAGGGGCGAATCCTTTATGTCGTGGAAAGTGCCGGTCGTCGGGAGGCCATGCTCGACCTGCTAGCGGGCATCGAGATCAAGCCCGACACTGTCGATGGCTGGCCGGCGTTTCTTACTGGCGGCTCAGCGCACTCGATCATGGTCGCGGCCATAGACCAGGGCATGCTCTGCGGCTCGCCGGCCATCGCATTGATTGCCGAGAATCAGCTATTTGGCCAGCGCGTCATGCAGCGTCGGCGTCGCGGCAAGGCAACCGACCTTGGCGACGCAGTCATTCGCAACCTGACCGAATTGCGTGAAGGCTCACCTGTGGTGCATATCGACCATGGTGTCGGCCGATTCCTGGGATTGGTCAATCTGACAGTAGAGGACCAACAGGCAGAGTTTCTGACCCTGGAGTATGCAGACGAAGCCAAACTCTACGTCCCTGTGGCCAACCTGCATCTGATCGCCCGCTACACCGGCGGCGAGGACGATAACGCCCCACTGCATCGCCTGGGCTCCGAACAATGGCAGAAAGCCAAGCGCAAGGCAGCCGAAAAGGTCCGCGACGTGGCTGCCGAACTGCTTGATGTGTACGCCCGCCGTGGCGCTCGCAAGGGCTTCAGCTTCAGCGCACCGGAACGTGACTATCAGGTATTCGCCGATGCCTTCCCGTTTGAGGAAACCGCTGATCAGGAAGCGGCCATCGAGGCGGTGATCAACGATATGGTCAAGTCGCAGCCCATGGACCGGCTGGTTTGCGGCGACGTTGGCTTTGGCAAGACCGAAGTCGCCATGCGCGCCGCGTTCCTGGCAGTGCATGGCGGCAAGCAGGTTGCTGTACTGGTGCCTACTACCCTCCTCGCCCAGCAGCACTACAACAGCTTTCGCGATCGCTTTGCCGACTGGCCGGTCAAGGTCGAGGTCATGTCACGCTTCAAGTCCACCAAGGAAATCAAGTCAGCCATTGGTGAACTCGCTGAGGGCAAGGTGGATATCATGATCGGTACCCACAAGCTGCTGCAGGGCGATACCCAGTTCCAGAATCTGGGGCTGATGATCATCGACGAAGAACACCGCTTCGGCGTCCGCCAGAAAGAACAGCTCAAAGCCCTGCGCAGTGAAGTCGATGTTCTTACGCTCACCGCCACGCCCATCCCGCGTACCCTGAACATGGCCATGTCGGGAATGCGTGAGCTGTCGATCATTGCCACGCCACCGGCACGCCGATTATCCGTACGCACATTCGTCATGCAGCAACAGGCGCCGGTACTCAAGGAAGCCATCCTGCGTGAATTGTTGCGCGGCGGGCAGGTCTATTACCTGCACAATGAGGTACAGACAATCGAGAAATGCGCTGCGGATCTGGCCGAACTGGTACCCGAAGCACGAATCGGCATCAGTCACGGACAAATGCCTGAGCGGGCTCTCGAGCAGGTGATGGGAGACTTCTATCACCGGCGTTTTAACGTCCTGGTGACCACGACCATCATCGAAACCGGCATCGACGTACCCAACGCCAATACCATCATCATCGAGCGGGCCGACAAATTCGGCCTGGCCCAGCTACACCAGTTGCGCGGGCGCGTTGGCCGCAGCCACCACCAGGCCTATGCCTATCTGCTCACGCCCCACGGCAAGAAACTCACAGGCGATGCGGAAAAGCGCCTGGAGGCAATTGCCGCAGCCCAGGAACTGGGTGCCGGCTTTACCCTGGCCACCCACGATCTGGAAATCCGTGGCGCGGGTGAACTGCTCGGCGAAGGCCAGAGCGGCCAGATTCAGGCCATTGGCTTCACCCTGTACATGGACATGCTCGACCGCGCCATCAAGGCAATCAAGTCAGGGAACCAACCTTCCCTCGACCAGCCGCTGGGCGGCGGACCGGACATCAACCTGCGGTTGCCCGCACTGATTCCGGATGACTACCTGCCCGACGTACATAGCCGCCTGATACTCTACAAACGCATCGCCAATGCTGCCGATGAGGAAGCCTTGAAAGATCTGCAGGTGGAAATGATCGACCGGTTTGGTCTGTTGCCCGAGGCAGCCAAGACGCTTTTCCGCGTTACATCCCTGAAATTGCGCTGCACTCCAATAGGGATCAGCAAGGTAGATGTCGGACCCGAACATGGCCGCCTGGAATTCGCTGCCGACACCCAGGTAGATCCAATGACGCTGGTCAAACTGATTCAGGACCAGCCCAACCGCTATAAGCTTGAGGGTGCTACCGTATTTCGTTTCAGTGCGCCAATGGGCGCATCGGATTTGCGTTTGAACACGGTTGAGGCATTGATTGATCGCCTTGAATCACCAGCCCCGCAATCCCAGCCACCCAAAGGGAAAGGAAAACGTTCATGAACTCAGTCATTCGCACTTTGCAGGTGCCCGCCCTGCTGGCCGTCACACTATTGACCAGTAACGTCCAGGCACAGGACCTGGGAGCCTATCAGGTTGAAACCATTGTGTTCGCCCAACCCTCCGCCCCACTCAGTGGAAGTCGCACACCCGAGTACAACTGGGCCGACGATGCAGTCGTGCTCGAAGATACCGCCCGCAGCGATGTGCGCAAGCTGGATGTGACCCAGCATCGCATGGATAGGGAAGCAGACAAGCTCGCGGCCAGTGGTTACCAGATACTCATGCATCAGGCATGGATTCAGCCGGCCGACAGCAATCTGACAGTGGCCTTGCACGAAGGTGAATCGCTGGGTGAGCATTATCCCGTCGAAGCCGTAGTCGGCCTGGAGCGCGGACAGGAATCAATGCTATTGGGGGTCATGGCCTGGCGGCACACGGGCGTGCGCAGTCAGGATGGCCTGGCCAACACCGTCGTCAGCGAGAAACTGCATCAGTCCCGCCGCCTGCGCCTGGACGAGGTACATTATCTCGATCACCAAAGCATGGGCATGCTGGTCAGGGTTACCCGCCGCTAGGCGGGTCTGGGTTGGGGTTGAGGTCAGGGTCAGGCGCCGGCAACCATTGCGTTGATAATCATCCGGGCCTGCTCCATACCGCTCTCCATGACCTTTTCGATATCCGCCATGGTTATCACACCCGAACCCTTGCCAGCAGCTGGATTGACTACCAGCGACAGACTGGCATAGGGCAATTCCAGTTCACGGGCCAGCGCCGCCTCAGGCATTCCCGTCATGCCAACTATGTCGCAACCGTCACGCTCAAGCAGACTGATCTCTGCTGCCGTTTCCAGCCGGGGACCCTGGGTCGCCGCATAAACGCCATAGGCACTGTGCGCCACGCCGACCCTGGCCAGTACACCGATCAAACGCTGACGCAGTCCCTCGTCGTAGGGATGGGTAAAGTCGATATGCGTGACTGCATCCAGATCTTCCTCGAAGAAGGTGCTATGGCGCCCCCAGGTGTAGTCGATCAACTGGTGGGGCACACAAAAGTGCCCCACGCCCATGGCTGGGTGTATACCGCCTACTGCATTGACTGCCAGTATCTCATCGGCTCCCGCCTGCTTGAGAGCCCAGAGGTTGGCGCGGTAATTTACCCGATGGGGCGGAATCCGATGCGGATCGCCATGGCGCGCCATGAAGAATACCTCGCGGCCAGCCATGAGCCCCTTGATGATGGGTGCCGAGGTCGGACCGTAGGGCGTATCCGAGCTGGCTTCGCCGGTTTGCTTCAGGCCAGCCAGTCGTGTCAGACCGCTACCGCCAATGATCGCTAGAGCATTCATGGGCTCACCTTTGCGCTGCTGCCACCCTGCTCCGAAGCCCGGGGATCAACCTCACCGCCACGCAGCGCCAACCCATCTGGCACATGCAGTGTCGAGGTGGGGAACGCCACCTGCGCCTCGTGCTCAGTGACGATTGCCAGAATCTTCAACAGTACATCCTCCTTCACCCGGTGATATTCGGCCCACACGGGGGTAGTGAAACAATAGATGAAAAAATCCACCGATGAAGCCGCGCAACGATCGAAGTACACCATCTGGGTCACATTCTGTGCGATATCAGGGTGCTCCTTGAGCATCTCTCGAACCGCCTTGACGATGGGCTCCATATGCTGGATGTCGTCGTAACGAATACCGATATGTTCGTATATCCGCCTGTGGGTCATCCTTGATGGGTTCTGCAGGACCACATTGGTGAAGATCGCGTTCGGCACATAGATAGGCCGTTTATCGAAGGTCCGAATGCGTGTCAATCGCCAGCCAATGTGTTCAACCGTGCCCTCGATTTCCCTGTCCGGTGAGCGCACCCACTCTCCCACCGAGAAAGGTCTATCAAGATAGACCATCAATCCACCAAAAAAGTTTGCCAGCAGATCCTTGGCAGCAAAGCCCACCGCAATGCCACCGATGCCACCAAAGGCAAGTACACCGCCTATGCTGTAGCCCAGGGTTTGCAATATCACCAGGCCACAGGTAATGATGACGGAAATTCGCAGCAGCTTGCCGATAGCACTGACCGTTGTCTGATCCATGGGCTTTTGCAGATAACGCGAATCGACGAGACGCTCCTCGATCCTGCTCGATAGCCGCAGCAAGAACCAGGCAAGCAGGCCAATCAGCAGAACACTCTGAACCGTCTCGAGTACGTCCGCAAAATCCTCGTCCATTTCGACGGCCGTTATACGCGCCGCCCACAACAGCCCCATACTCCATATGAGCACCCATAGCGGCCGACGCATCGCGATGACCACTGCATCATCCCAGACGTTCGGGCTGATCGACGCGCGCGCTTGCAGACGGTCAAGCACCAGTTTGCCCACGTAGGCCATTACCAGCGACGCAAAGACAATCGCAAAAACCTTGTAAACCCAAAACTGCCCCGCGAGGGGAAGGCTATCAAGAGGTAAACTGTCGATTAACTCATTCATGCATGCTCCCCTAGCAGTTCAAGTTGGCGCAGTAGCTGAATGGCGGTAGACCATTGGGGCTGGGCCTTGTAATCGACACCGGGCTGGTGCCGGGCGAGCATGCTTGCCAGATGCTTCGGCGGATGAAGCCCAACCTGCTGGCAATGCATCAGAGCTTCCTCGGCTGCGCCCCGATCATTGCATACCAGCAACATGTCGCAACCCGAAGACAGAGCAGCATCAACCCTCTGGGTAATACCGCCCACAACATGGGCGCCTGCCATGGTGAGATCGTCGCTGAAAATCACTCCGCTAAATCCCAGCTCGCTGCGCAGGATGTCCTGCAGCCAACGAGTGGAAAATCCCGCCGGTTGATCGTCTATCGCGGGATACACTACGTGGGCCGGCATGATGCCATCCAGCACGGCGGCAAGGCCTGCAAAGGGTACGAGATCCTGCGCGCGGATCTGTGCTTCGCTGCGCTCATCCACCGGCAGATCCGTATGGGAATCCGCCTCAGCCCAGCCATGACCGGGAAAATGCTTGCCCGTTGCCGCCATACCCGCCGTGTGCAACCCGTCGATGTAAGCGCGCCCCAAACTGACCACCTGTTCGGGATCACCGCCCAGGGAGCGATCGCCAATGACTTCGCTTCGCCCGTGATCAAGATCCAGTACCGGCGCGAAACTGATATCAATGCCACAGGCAAGCATCTCGGTAGCCATCACCCATGCCGCACTTCTCGCCGCCATTTCAGCCTGGCTACTGCCTTGAGAGTCGACCAGCGCAGCGATGCGGCCCAGCGCCGGCAAGCGCTCGACGCCGTTACGCAACCGTTGTACCCGACCGCCCTCCTGGTCTATCGCGATCAACATCTCCGGACGGACCGCCCGGATCGACTGGACCAGTTCGCGAACCTGACGGGGCGACTCGGTATTGCGAGCAAACAGAATGATGCCACCCACTTCGGGTTGTCTGAGCAAATGGCGGTCAGCTGCATCAAGCCAGGTGCCGGCCACATCAAGCATCAGGGTGCCTTGTTTCAACAGTGTTACTCCGTTCGGGAATTGGCGTGCATGAGCAGATCGATGGCCTGCTCGTGAATTTCAACGCGGCAGCCTACTGGCGTGCAATCGAACAGCGCAAGCATGTCGCTGTTGCGCAGCCGAACACAACCATGGGAAAGGGCCACACCCATGGGTTGATCGTCCGGGGTACCGTGCAGATATATATAGCGGCGCTGGGAATCCTGACTACCACCGCGATTGAATCCTGATTCTTCACCACACAACCAGAGTATGCGGGTCAGAATCCAGTCCCTGTGTGGGTGTTCGCGGGCAAGCTCAGGCGACCAGATTTCATCGGTGGGCCGGCGACCTATATACACCGAGGCCAGTGGCTGGCCTGCACCAATGCGTGCTCTGACCCTGTGCGCACCCCGTGGAGTGCATCCGGAACCGTCCTGTTCGCCAGGACCATTGAGTGCTGTAGAGACAGGAAATTCGCATACCCGCACACCGCCACTGAGCCCAATAAGGCGCTGGGATGCAAGGGATATAAGGATCAGATCCAGCGGCATTGCCACCTCCGTTAAAAGTGCACACACGATAACGGATCAGACTGCGCTAGGAAACCGGCACACAGGGGAAACGAGAGACTACTTGGGAATAGCGTTAGGGCTCACAGGCAGCAACTAAGTGCGAGCCCTTCACACGTGTTCAAGCCTTGACCGAGTATTGGACTCGATGGTTACCGGCGGCTTGACGCTCTCGGCGCGCATCCCGGCGGCGAGGAACGGGACCATAAGCTTGAGAACCTGGTCGATGCCGGTCTGAACACCAAACTCGGCTTCGGCAATCGCACGCAGGGCTTTCATGCTCGACATCGTAAAGGCGGCGCTACCCAACATGAAATGCACCCGCCAGAAGAGTTCAGTAGGTGGCAATTGCGGCGCGGCAACATAAACCAACTGCATATAACGCTGGAACACCTTGCCGTACACCTCTGCCAGATACTTGCGCAAATGACCCTGACTCTGGCTGAAGGCCAGGCCCAGCAAGCGCATGAAAATAGCCAGATCATTGCCACTACGCGGCTTGACTGTCAGCGCCTGCCTGACCAGCATCTCAAGCAACTGCTCCAATGTAAGCTGGGTATTGCCGCCCTGCTGCTGGTGGCGGTCAAGCTCCTGATCCAGGCTGCTGACAAAGGGATTGAGAAAACGCACAAAGACCGCCTGAATCAATGCCTTCTTGGACCCGAAGTGATAATTGACCGCCGCCAGATTCACCCCGGCCTTGCTGGTGATCAGGCGCAGCGAGGTCTCGGCAAAACCCTTCTCGGCGAAAAGTTGCTCGGCAGCATCAAGAATGCGTTCGACGGTATCAGACTGGGCCATGGGCGATTACACTCATA
The DNA here is from genome assembly GCF_963977355.1 of uncultured Halopseudomonas sp. Classification (NCBI taxonomy): domain Bacteria; kingdom Pseudomonadati; phylum Pseudomonadota; class Gammaproteobacteria; order Pseudomonadales; family Pseudomonadaceae; genus Halopseudomonas; species uncultured Halopseudomonas sp. The sequence continues at coordinate 169,425 of NZ_CAXBOV010000003.1, forward strand.
AACAATTGTTTCAAACATACGTTTCAAACGCATTCCATGTCAAGCAGCCGAAACGATTTGCGGTTAATCATGGAAATGACGCCGACGCTTGCCCTCTGCCAACAACTGTATATAATCACAGTTACTGTATATACAAACAGGTAGAGCCGGATGCAAAAACTGACCGCCAGACAACAACAAATCCTTGCCTTCATCAAGGAGTACATGGATGCCAATGGCTATCCGCCTACCCGCGTCGACATAGCCCGGGTGCTCGGATTCAAATCACCAAACGCTGCGGAAGATCATCTGCGTGCACTGGCCCGCAAGGGTGCAATTGAAATGATCCCTGGAGCATCCAGGGGCATTCGGCTACCGGAGCAGGACGTAGACACACCTGAAGGACGTCTACCGGTAATAGGCCGCGTTGCCGCAGGCGCACCGGTACTGGCTCTGGAAAATATCGAGGATCACTGCCAGATAGACCCCGGATTTTTCCGCCCCAGGGCAGATTATCTGCTTCGGGTGCAGGGTCTGAGTATGCGTGACGTCGGCATTCTGGATGGTGATCTGCTGGCAGTTCATCGCACCGCCGTTGCCCGTAACGGACAGATCGTAGTCGCCCGCATCGGCGATGAAGTCACGGTCAAGCGTTTTCAGAAACAGGGCCGCAAGGTTCTGCTTCACGCAGAAAACCCGGATTTCGCACCAATTGAAATTGATCTGGGTGAAGAGGAACTGACCATCGAAGGCTTGAGTGTCGGCGTAATACGCCGCTAGAGGGGTTCATTATGTTGTATTCCCACGACCACAACCGATCCATCAGTGCTGCAGTACAACCAGAGCTTTTCCATAACGCTCTGATGGCGTCCCGTTACGCGATGCCCTCCAAGCCGGCACTGGCAAGCACACGACCAACGCGCCAGGCCGAGCCCGAAGACGCCTTCAGCGAAATTCGTCTCAATGGCGCACCCAGACAGTGCCTTCAATGGTTGGCTCCGGTTCTGCGTGAACTGAGCCGCGCTGATGCGCCCGGCTGGCTGACACTGCTTGATCCACCCGAAACAGTAAGCCATCAATGGTTGCGCAACGCAGGACTCAATCCGGAACGGATTTTGATCGTGAGATGCAAGCCGGGGATGGACAGCCTTGATCTGTGCTGTGAGTTGCTCAGTCTGGGCTGCAGCCATACGGTTGTCAGTTGGCTGGCAACTGATGGCCAGAACGGCCGGACAAGCGGACTGCTGCGCTCAGCCGCTAACAAGGGACGTTGTCAGAGTCTGAATGTGTGTCTGGATAGCTGCCTGGCTGCGTGATTCAACAGGACGATCAGGGCAGGCACATCTGCCGCCCTGTCCTCAGTGGACTGTACGGTCTTCCGAGTAGGGCTCACCCTCTTCCATTACCTGTCCGGCGACCTGCATACCAGCGCTGATCATCGCCTTGGCAACTTCGATGTAATGGCCTTGCAGAAAATCCTGAGCATCAGCAGAGAACTCGATAACCACCAGAGGCTCGGCTTCTTCATTGGAGCGGCGCAGAGCTACCTTGCCGTTTTCAAGCTCTACTATCTCCAGAAAAGATGAAGATGACATGTCGGGTCTCCTGTTGATTGGCCGAGCAGTTTATCACAATGCTGCGGCCAATCGCAGACACTGCTACCACTCGACCATGCCTTCTCGATAGCAAGCAACCCGCTCAGTCAGAGCAGCGTGGGCTTCACGGGCATCGTCCAGTGACCAATCCACCGAGGCTTTCACTGCACTGACAGCGATCAGATCATCGGCCGGAGCTTTGGCCTCTTCCGGCCGCGGAGGGAGGTTCAAGATATCCCAACCGCGCAGCAGTCGCCCCAGCCAGCTATCAGGCGCATGCGCCAGTTCGCTCAGCTCGGCAAACTCGGGCCCCGGAAAGCGTTCGGAGGTCTGAGGCTCGAGCATCACATCCAGCGAGCGAACCTCCAGCAGAGGCCACCGATAGCGATCAGCTACCTCATGGGCAACAGCCAGAACCCCACGGTGCAGATGAAAAAGTGCGTGCTCACGGTGATAACGCGCCATGGTGATGGCCGATAACGCATTGGAGTTCTCAGCCTCGTACCAGGCATCGATCGCCATACGGGCAAAATGCAAAGCCTGATTAGTGCGGGTATAGACTTCGTTAGCCATGACTCAACCCTCAGCTCTTCGGTTTCGGCCGCTTGTCATCCTCGACCCAGCGCTTACCGTCATGATAGGCGCGCCATCCATTAGGCTTGCCATCGACTTCACTCTGTACGTACTGCTCTTTGGTCTTGCGGCTGTAACGAATAACCGTTGCAATGCCATCAGGATCAGCAACCGGCGCTTCGAGCAGGAAATGATACTTGGGATCGATTTCCTTGCGGTGCGGCAACAGCTCCTTGACCAGCGGTGCGCGGGTTTCGCGGTTCTTGGGAAACTGGCTGGCCGCCAGAAACATCCCCGAAGCACCATCACGCAGCACATAAACGTCGTCGACCTTTTCACAGGCCAGCTCTGGCATTGGTACCGGATCCATCTTCGGCGGCGCCGCCTCACCATTTCTCAGCAACTTACGGGTGTTCTTGCATTCGCTGTTGGTGCAACCGAAATACTTGCCAAAACGACCCGTCTTGAGCTGCATCTCGCTGCCACATTTGTCGCAATCCAGTCGCGGACCGTCATAACCCTTGATCTTGAAAGCACCTTCCTCGATCTCGAATCCGGTGCAATCGGGGTTGTTACCACATACATGCAGCTTATGCTGTTCATCGACCAGGTAACTGTCCATCGCTGTGCTGCAGACCGGGCAGCGGCGCTTGTTACGAAGTACGCGTGACTCGCCCTCTTCATCGTCGCCAGCCACTTCATTGCCAGGCACAAGGTTCACCGTCGTCTTGCAACGTTCCTTGGGCGGCAAGGCATAACCCGAGCACCCTAGGAACACGCCAGTAGACGCGGTCCTGATCATCATTGGTCGGCCACAATCCTTACACTTGATATCGGTCAGGGTCGGCTCGTTGGAGCGCATGCCCTTGCCTTCTTCAGCAGACTCGGCGGCGCTCAGCTTGGCACTGAAGTCGGCATAGAAATTATCCAGCACCTTCTTCCAGACCACACCGCCCTGGGCAACTTCATCCAGGGATTCTTCCATATTGGCGGTAAAGCTGTAGTCCATCAGGTTCGGAAAGCTTTCTGCCAGGCGCTCAGTAACGATATCGCCCATCTTTTCGGCGTAGAACCGACGATTATTCTGCGACACATAGCCTCGATCCTGAATGGTCGAGATAATCGATGCGTAGGTCGATGGACGGCCGATACCACGCTTCTCCAGCTCCTTGACCAGATTGGCTTCGGAGTAACGGGCCGGTGGCTTGGTAAAGTGCTGCTTGGGATCGAGCTTCTGGAGAGCCAGCGAATCCTTGACCTTCATGTCAGGCAGCACTTCATCTTCGCCGCCCTTGCCCTGGGTGGGCATCACGCGGGTGTAACCGTCAAACTTGAGAATGCGGCCCTTGGCACGTAGCTCGAAATCACCCGCTTCGACCGTGATCAATGTGGAAAGGTACTGTGCCGGTACCATCTGACAGGCCAGGAACTGGCGCCAGATCAGCTCATAGAGCCGCTCTGCGTCTTTCTCCATGCCTTTGAGGTCACCGGTCTTGAGCTTCACTTCAGAGGGCCTGATGGCTTCATGGGCCTCTTGAGCGCCTTCCTTGCTGCTATACATGTTGGGCTTCTCTGGCAGGTACTTCTCGCCAAAGTTCTTCTCGATGTAGCCCCGCGCCATGGCAATAGCATCGGCGGACAGGTTGGTCGAGTCGGTTCGCATGTAAGTGATATAACCCGCCTCGTAGAGACGCTGGGCCATCATCATGGTCTTCTTCACACCGAAACCCAGGCGAGTGCTTGCGGCCTGCTGCAGGGTGGAGGTAATGAAGGGTGCGCTAGGCCTGGAACTGGTCGGTTTGTCTTCGCGCTTGGCAACCGTGTAATCGGCACCCTTGAGTACTTTCAGGGCAGCATCGGTCTCGGCCTTGTTGACCGGACGGAAGTTGGTGCCATTGTGCTTGGCCACTTCGAAGCGAACCGAATCGCTCTGGGGCGTATCAAGCAGGGCATGGATCTCCCAGAACTCCTCGGGTATGAACGCACGGATCTCACGCTCGCGATCCACAATCAGTTTCACTGCAACAGATTGCACTCGGCCGGCTGACAGGCCACGGGCAATCTTCTGCCACAGCAGGGGCGAAACCATATAACCCACTACGCGGTCTAGAAAGCGACGAGCCTGCTGGGCGTTGACGCGGTTGATATCCAACTCGCCTGGTTTGGCAAACGCGCCCTGGATCGCCTTCTTGGTAATCTCGTTAAAAACCACTCGCTTGTAACGGCTTTCATCACCACCAATGGATTCGCGCAGGTGCCAGGCAATCGCCTCCCCTTCGCGGTCCAAATCCGTCGCGAGGTAGATGGCGTCAGCGTCCTTGGCCAGGCGGCGCAGTTCTTCTACGACCTTTTCCTTGCCGGGCAGGATTTCGTAGTGCGCCTTCCAGCCATTCTCTGGATCGACACCCATGCGCTTGACCAGCTGCATCCGGGCCTTGGTCTTCTTGTCCACCTCGGGAGCAGCAGAGGCCGCCTTGCGGCCGCCCTTGGCTTTGGTCTCGGTCTTGCCGCTGCCGCTGGTAGGCAGATCACGGATGTGACCGATGCTCGACTTCACAATGAAATCGTTGCCAAGATACTTGTTGATCGTCTTCGCCTTGGCGGGAGACTCAACAATGACCAGTGCTTTTCCCATGGGTAACTGTATTCCTAGCTCTATCGAATCTGGATGTCCTGTCGGACAAGGAGTAATGCGCCGCGGCGTCTGGAAGCTCGCACAGACCCACGGAGGGCCAGAGCCTACACGTCTTCGCTGATAAAGGTAAAGCGTGGTGTAGGCTCGCCGTCAAGCTCGACTGTGCCGACAAACATGTCCAGGGGCCGCACCCACAGATCAAAATCCCCGTATAACGTGCGGTAGACCACCAGCGATTCTTCTGTCTCCGAGTGTGTCGCCACACCCAGGACCTGATAGTCCTTTCCTTTATAGTGGCGGTAGAGGCCTGGCTTTAGTGACATGCTTTGGTCCTTGTATATTGTGCTGACGAAGGTGCTTGTTAAGCAGACTAACTTATCTGTCGGGATTGATTCTGCACTCTCTGTGCCTGGCTCAGCACCCCGAAGGCCTTGGCACGACACGCTACTAGCCATCCATGGGGCTCGTCGTCGCACATCCCTGTGCTCCGACGGTCGCGCCAAGGCCTTCGGGGCGCTGCGCTGATACTGACTCGGATCCTGGACCAACGAACGAACCCAAAGAACGGGTTCCGTGCAGGAGGCTCGATTTACGTTGGCGTCGGCGACCAAGGGCCTGTGTGAGTGCCGTCGATGGCCAGGGACGGCCATCGACGAGC